>CALFNC010000497.1 GCA_937902605.1 uncultured Acidobacteriota bacterium
CCCCCGTCTTCCAGTGCTTGGCGTAGATCTTCAGGACCTCCGGCTCGAGCGCCCAGTTCTCCATGATCTGCGACGGCAGTTCGACGAAGTCGCGGGGCGTCCGGCCCATCGACCGGTAGTGGACCTTCGAGACGATGCCGTGGATGGCATGGCCGAACTCGTGGAAAAGGGTCCGAACCTCCTCGAGGGAGAGGAGCGCGGGGGTGTCGCCCACCGGACGGGTGAAGTTCGTGACGTTGGTGATGATCGGCCGGACCTCCTTGCCGCCGTCGAAATGAAGACCTCGAAGCCGTCCGCACCAGGCGCCGCCCCGTTTTCCGGCGCGCGGGAAGTAGTCGGCTGTGTAGACCGCGAGGAACGTGCCGTCGGCGTCCCTGACCTCGAAGACCTTCACCTCCGAGTTGTACTTTGGGACGTCAGTCCGCTCGATGAACTTCAGCCCATAGAGCTTCCCGGCTGTATAGAAGGCCCCGTCGCGGACCTCGTCGAGCGGGAAGTAGGGGCGGAGCGCCTCCTCGTCCAGGTCGTACTTCGCCTTCCGGACCTGCTCGGCGTAGTAGCGCCAGTCCCAGGCCTCCAGCTTGAAATCCTTCCCGTCGGCCTTGATCGCCGCCTGCAGTTCGGCCGATTCCTTTCTCGCGACCGAAAGAGCGGCCGGCCAGACCCGGTTCAGGAGGCTGTAGACGCCGGACGGCGTCTTGGCCATGTTCTCGTCCAGGACGAAGTCGGCGTGGGTCTTGAAGCCGAGGAGCTGCGCCCGCTCGGCGCGGAGGGCGGCGGTCTTCGCGAGCGTCGCCTTGTTGTCGAGGACGTCCCCGTGGTCACCGCGCGTCGTGTAGGCGGTTAGGATCTGATGACGAAGCTCCCGGTCCCCGGCGAACGTCAGGAAGGGCCAGATCGACGGGGCGTCGAGGGTGAAGACCCACTTTCCTTCGAGCTTCGCCTTCTTCGCGGCGTCGGCCCCGCCGGCGACGACGCTGGCGGGCAGCCCGGCGAGCTGCTCCTTCCGGTTCAGGACCAGCTTGTAGCTGTTCGTCTCCTTCAGGAGGTTCTCGCCAAACTTGAGCCCAAGGAGGGAGAGCTCCTTGTTGATCTCCCGGAACCGCTTCTTCTGCTCGGCCGTCAGGTTGGCCCCGCCGCGGACGAAATCCTTGTAGGCGTCGTCCAGGAGCTTCTTCTGCTCCTGAGGGAGCGTCAGCTTCTCGCGTTTCTCCCACACCGCCTTGACCCGGGCGAAGAGCGCCTCGTTCAACATGATGTCGTCCCGGAGGGCGGAGGTGAGCGGCGAGACATCCTTGGCGATCGCCTGCAGCGTCTCGGTGGTGTCCGACCCGGAGATCGAGAAGAAGACCTCGCTCACCCTCGCGAGCTGCCCGCCCCCGTTCTCGAGCGCCTCGATCGTGTTCGCGAATGTGGGAGCGGCCTGGCTCGATGCGATCGCCTCGACCTCCTTCCGGCGCCGGGCGATCCCCTCCTTGAAGCCGGGGAGGTAGTGGCCCGGTTCGATTCGGTCGAACGGTGGCATGCCGAACTGCGTCTTCCACTCCTCGAAGAACGGGTTCGGGGTGGAC
>CALFNC010000498.1 GCA_937902605.1 uncultured Acidobacteriota bacterium
TCGTCGAGCCGTGGGTGCACTTGACGTCGTCGTTGTAGATCTCGAGCTGTGGCTTCGTGTCGACCAGCGCCTCGCGCGAGAGGATCAGGTTCCGGTTCTTCTGGTGAGCGTCGGTCTTCTGCGCGTGGGGCCTGACGACGATCTTCCCCTCGAAGGCGCCGCGGGCCGAGCCGTCGAATATCCCCTTGACGTATTCCTGGCTGCCGCCGTGGGGCTTGGCGTGGTCGATCAGCGTCCGGAGGTCGACCTGCTGCTTCCCCTTCCCGAGGAGCAGTCCGTCGAGCGTCAGGCCAGCCCCTTCCCCATGGAGGGCGGCCGTGACCTCGCTTCGGGCGACGCGGCCGCCGAGCGAGAAGAGGTGACTGAAGAGCTGGCTCCCGCGATCCTGGTGGGTCCAGAGTGTCCCGACGTGGAACGTGCTCTTCCCTTCCTCCTGGAGGGTCGTCTGGTCCAGGGTGGCGTGCGGCCCCAGGTAGACCTCGGCGAGGCCGTTGACGAAGGCCGGAGGCTCCTCGTCCGGACCGACGAAGCTCTCGATGACCGAGGCATGGGCGTTCTCGCTCAGGACGACGAGTAGGCGCGGGTGGGAGGCCGTCGGGCCCGCCGACGCGTCGGTGACGTGGACGACGTGGAACGGCTCCTGTGCCACGACGCCGGCATCCACCTGGAGGCAGGCGCCATCGGCGAGGGAGGCGGTGTTGAGGGCAGCAAGAGGATGGCGCCGGTGGGCGCCGGTCAGCCCCAGGTGAGGCCGGAGACGGTCGGGGGCCGTTTTCAGGATCCGCGAGATCGGCTCGAACCGGACCCCCGCAGGGAGGCCGTCCGGGCTCGACAGCTCCGGGTCGAGGCGGCCGTTGACGAAGATGAGCTGGTGGCTCTTCCGAGTCGGCGAGACGATGCGGGAGAGCCGAAGGAACGCCTCGAGAGCCGCCGGCCGGGAGCGGAGCGGCGTCCCCCCGAGGTCCCGGAGCCACGGCTGCCCGGCCACGGGACCGAGGTCGGTAAAACGCCATGCCTCTTCCTTAGGGCTGGGAAGACCCCGGTCGGCGAACGCCGCGAGCGCCTCCTTCCGAAGATCCTCCAGCCACCGGGGAGCAGGTCCCTGTCCCAGCTCCTGAGCGGCGGCGGCCAGCGACTCGACCCCTTCCGAGGCGGCAACGGCGGCAGTCATCGCTTCATCTCTTCGCCACTGCCGTGGCCGCGGTGGACGCCGTGGCGGCAGCAGCTTCCGCCTCGATCCACCCATACCCCTTCTCCTCGAGGAGGTGGGCCAGCGTTCGGTCCCCGGTCTTCACGATCCGGCCGTCGGCCAGCACGTGGACGACGTCGGGCTCGATGTAGTTGAGGAGGCGCTGGTAGTGGGTGATGACCAGCATCGCCCGCTCCGGGCTCCTAAGGGCGTTGATCCCGGTCGCCACGATGCGGAGGGCGTCGATGTCGAGTCCCGAGTCGGTCTCATCGAGGATCGCCAGCTTCGGTTCGAGGACCGCCATCTGGAAGATCTCGTTCCGCTTCTTCTCGCCGCCGGAGAAGCCCTCGTTGACCGAGCGGGCCATCAGGGCGTCCTCCATCTCGAGGAGCTTGGCCTTGCCCTCGACCAGCTCCATGAAGTCCATGGCGTCGATCTCGGGGAGGCCCCGGTGCTTGCGGACGGCGTTGAGGGCCATCCGGAGGAAGTAGGTGTTGGCCACACCGGGGATCTCGACCGGGTACTGGAACGAGAGGAAGACCCCTTCGCGCGCCCGAATCTCCGGCGCCATGGCGAGGAGATCCTGCCCCTGGTAGAGGACGCGGCCGGCCGTCACCTCGTAGCCTTCCCTGCCCGCCAGGACGTGAGCCAACGTGCTCTTCCCCGAGCCGTTGGGCCCCATGATGGCGTGGACCTCCCCGGCGCGGATCGTCAGGTCGATCCCCTTCAGGATCTCGGTCCCTTCGTCCTGGATCCTCACGTGGAGGTTCTCGATCCGTAGCATCGTCATCGTTCCCTCACACAATCACTCATCCACTCATCCACTCATCCACTCATCCGACCGAACCTTCGAGGCTGACCCCGAGAAGCTTCGTCGCCTCCACGGCGAACTCCATCGGCAGCTCCTTCAGGACGCGGCGAGCGAAGCCGTTGACGATCATGGACACCGCGTCCTCGTTCGAGAGCCCCCGCTGGCGGCAGTAGAAGAGCTGGTCCTCGCCGATCTTGGACGTGGACGCCTCGTGCTCGAGCTGCGCCGTCGAATTCTTCACCTGGATGTCGGGGAAGGTGTGGGCGCCGCACTTGTCCCCGAGGAGGAGCGAATCGCACTGGGAGTAGTTGCGCGCGCCTTCGGCCCCCTTCTGGATGAGCACCTGCCCCCGGTAGGTGTTCTGCCCGTGCCCGGCCGAGATCCCCTTTGAGATGATCGTCGACCGCGTGTTCTTCCCGATGTGAATCATCTTCGTGCCGGTGTCGGCCTGCTGGAAGTTGTTGGCCAGCGCCACGGAGTAGAACTCGCCGACGGAGTCGTCGCCGAGAAGGATGCAGCTCGGGTACTTCCAGGTGATCGCCGAACCGGTCTCCACCTGCGTCCACGAGATCCGCGACCCCTTCCCGGCGCACTTGCCCCGTTTCGTCACGAAGTTGTAGATGCCACCCTTCCCATCCTTGTCGCCGGGATACCAGTTCTGGACGGTGGAGTACTTGATCTTCGCGCCGGCCAGGGCGACCAGCTCGACGACGGCGGCGTGGAGCTGGTTAGTGTCGCGCTTGGGAGCCGTGCACCCCTCGAGGTAGCTGACCGTGGCCCCCTCGTCGGCGACGATCAGCGTCCTCTCGAACTGCCCCGTGTCGGCCTGGTTGATACGGAAGTAGGTCGACAGCTCCATAGGACAGGTGACCCCTTTGGGGATGTAGCAGAACGACCCGTCGGAGAAGACGGCCGAGTTGAGCGCCGCGAAGAAGTTGTCGCCCGTCGGCACGACGCTCCCGAGATACTTCTTCACCAGCTCCGGGTGGGTCTTCACCGCTTCGGAGAAGGAGCAGAAGATGACCCCCATCTCCGCCAGCTTCTCGCGGAAGGTGGTGGCGACGGAGACAGAGTCGAAGACCGCGTCGACGGCGACGCCCGCCAGGATCGCCCGCTCCTCGAGCGGGACCCCCAGCTTCTCGTACGTGGCAAGGAGCTCCGGGTCGACCTCGTCGAGGCTCTTCGGCCCGTCCTTCTGCGTCTTCGGGGCGGAGTAGTAGATGATCTTCTGGTAGTCGATCGCCGGGTAGTGGACCATCGCCCAGGTCGGCTCCTTCATCGTGAGCCAGTGGCGGTAGGCTTTCAGTCGCCACTCCAGGAGCCACTCCGGCTCTCCCTTGATCGCCGAGAGCCTCTGGATGACGTCCTCGTCGAGGCCGGGGGGGAAGGAATCCGACGCGATATCGGTGACGAAGCCGTGCTGGTACTCCCGGCTCGTCAGCTCGTCGAGGACCGGGTTCTGTGAGCTCATGGTGCGGAACTCCTGAGAGAGACCCGAGGCGAGGAGGGATTGGACCGCATAGCCGGAAGGGAGAGGACGGGTTTCGCCGGCTGGGTCATCTCGCGCAGGGTCAGGTTCTGGAGGGCGCCGAGGATCGCGCTATTGACGACCTTCCAGTGAGGACGGGTGGGACACCCACTCTCCAGATCGCAGCGGTTCTCCTCGCAGTCGGTCATGGCGATCGGCCCTTCCAGCGCCCGGATGATTTCCGCCATGGTGATCTCGGACGACGGGCGGGAGAGTGCGTAGCCCCCCTTCGTTCCGCGATGGGAGACGAGCAGGCCTTCCTTCAGCAGAATCTTCAGGAGCTTCCCGACCGTGGGGAGCGGGACGCGGGTCTCCTCCGCCAGCTCCCTGGCGCTGATCCCCTCCTCTCGGGCGGTCGCCATCCGGGTCAAAAGGAGAATCCCGTAGTCCGTCAGCTTGTTCATCCGGAACATCCGATCCCACCCCCTTCCGGCACGGCCCCGTAGAATCAGGACTGTATTGGTACCATATTGCCGGCAGAGGTTCCTGTCAAGCCTCTGAGGACGCCGTCGAAGGACGGGAACCTAAACAGAAGAGCCGGCGACTGCCGGCTCATCCTCTCCGTCGCGGAGGAAGGGCTGACAAGGTCGTTTACATATGGGCGATGATCGCGTCTCCGAACTCCGAGCACTTCACTTCCTTCGCCCCTTCCATCTGGCGGGCGAAGTCGTAGGTGACCGTCTTGGCGGCAATGGCGCCGTCCATCCCCTTCAGGATCAGGTCGGCCGCCTCGGTCCACTTCATGTAGCGGAACATCATCTCGCCGGAGAGGACGACCGAGCCGGGGTTGACCTTGTCGAGATCGGTGTACTTGGGGGCCGTGCCGTGGGTCGCCTCGAAGATGGCGTGGCCGGTGAGGTAGTTGATGTTGCCGCCCGGCGCGATGCCGATGCCGCCCACCTGCGCCGCGAGGGCATCGGAGAGGTAGTCTCCGTTGAGGTTCAGCGTGGCGATGACGTCGAACTCGTTGGGGCGGGTCAGGACCTGCTGGAGCGTGATGTCGGCGATGGCGTCCTTGACGAGGAGCTTCCCGCCCGCGAGCGCGGCCTTCTGCTCCTCGTTGGCGACCTTCTCCCCCTTGGCGGCCTTGGTCCGCTCCCACTGGTCCCAGGTGTAGACCTTGTCGGCGAAAGCGCTTTCGGCCAGCCCGTAGCCCCAGTTGCGGAACGCCCCCTCGGTGAACTTCATGATGTTCCCCTTGTGGACGATCGTCACGCTCTTCCGTTTGTTGTCGAGAGCGTATTGGATCGCCGATCGGACGAGCCGCTCCGTCCCTTCCTTCGAGACCGCCTTGATGCCGATGCCGGACGTCTCGGGGAAGCGGACCTTCTTGTACATCTGGGGGAAGCTCTCCTTCAGGAACGCGAGGATCTTCTTGACCTCGGCGGTCCCTTCCTGGAACTCGATCCCAGCGTAAATGTCCTCCGTGTTCTCACGGAAGATCACCATGTTGATCTTCTCG
>CALFNC010000499.1 GCA_937902605.1 uncultured Acidobacteriota bacterium
GGGCCGCAGGCTCTCCTCGCCGCCGCGTGGGGCACACCCCCCGGCGAGGCCGGGGACGGCCCCGCCTGGCCCGCCGAGCTGATCCAGGCCGTTGCCCGCTGGAGCGCTCCACTCCTCGAGCCGGCCTCCGAGAGAGACCTCCGGCTGGGCATCCGGCTCGTCCCGCCCGACGCAGTCCGGGAAGGGCCCGGCGAGTGGCGCCTCCAGTTCCACCTGGAGGAGGCCGACGACCCGACGATGCAGCTCTCGGCGGCGGACGTGTGGAGCCTCGGCGCTCCCGACCCTGGCCGCGGCGGCCCGCTCTCGACCGGCCTCGAGGAGATCCTCCTTCGGCGGCTCGGAGAGGCCGCACCGCTCTCGCCTCCCATCGCCCGGAGCCTGGAGGACCGCCACCCCGAAGACGTGACGCTCACCCCCGACGAGGTGGGCCGCTACCTCGATCGCGAGGCCTCCGCTCTGTCCGACGCCGGGGCGCGCATCCTCCTCCCCGGCGACGGCCGGTCGGCCAAGGTCTCGGTCCGGCTTTCCGCGCGCGAGAGCAGCTGGCGGCCGGGCTCGACGGTCACGCGGTTCGGCCTCTCGACGCTCGTCGACTTCGACTGGGAGGTCGCGATCGGGCCGACCCGCCTGACGGCCGAGGAGTTCGAGGAGCTGGCCGCCCGGAAGATCCCTCTCGTCGCGGTCCGCGGGGAGTGGGTCCTCCTCGACCCGGAGAGTGTCGCCCGGGTCCGCACGCTCCTCGACCGGCGTCCCGCCGGGCACACGACGATCGGCGACTTCCTCCGGATCGCCGGAGGGCTCGACGCGGCGGAGGGCCAGATCGTGACCGTCGACGCCGTCTCGGGGGAAGGATGGCTCCGCGACTTCCTCGACCCCGAGGAGGCCCGCCACGCGGTCTCCGCGTTCCAGGCCCCGGCCTCCCTCTCGGGGACCCTTCGTCCATACCAGGCCCGCGGTGTCGCGTGGCTCCGCTTCCTTCTGGGCCGGGGGTTCGGCGCCTGCCTCGCCGACGACATGGGGCTCGGGAAGACGATCCAGTTCCTGACGACGCTCCTCTCAACGCGGGAGGCCGGCGAGGAGATCCGCCCGTCGCTTCTGATCTGCCCCACGTCGGTCGCCGAGAACTGGCAGCAGGAGGCGGCCCGCTTCGCACCTTCCCTGAAGGTCGCCGTCCACCACGGGCCGATGCGCCACGGCGGAGAGGCCTTCCTCGAGATGGCTCGGAGCGTCGACCTCGTCGTCACCACGTACGCGCTCGCCCACCGGGACCGCGCGGTCCTCTCCCGGCTCTCCTGGGAGTTCCTCGCCCTCGACGAGGCCCAGAACGTGAAGAACCCGGCGACCGCTCAGGCCCGTGCCGTCCGGGCATTCACTGCGCGCCGCCGCGCGGCGCTCACGGGAACGCCAGTGGAGAACCGGCTCACCGAGCTGAAGGCGATCTTCGACTTTCTGAACCCCGGCCTGCTCGGCTCGGAGGAGTCGTTCCGCCGCGACTTCGCGGTCCCGATCGAACGGACGCACTCTTCCGCGGCCGCCGACCGGCTCCGGAGGATCACGGCGCCATTCCTCCTCAGGCGCCTCAAGACCGACCCCACGATCGAGCCCGACCTGCCCGAGAAGATCGAGACCCGGGAGATGGTAGGCCTCACCCGGGAGCAGGCGACCCTCTACCGCGCCACCTCGCGGGCTCTCCTGGAACGGATCGGAGCGGCGCGAGGCGCCGCGCGGCGGGCGCACGTCCTGGTCCTCCTTTTGCGGCTGAAACAGCTATGCGACCACCCGGCCCTGCTCCTCGGCGACGGGAACATCTCCGCTGCCCGCTCAGCCAAGGTGACACGCCTCCTGGAGATGCTCGAGGAGACCTGGGCCGAACGGCGGCCGGCTCTCCTCTTCACCCAGTTCTCCTCGATGGGGGAGATCCTGGCGAAGTCGCTCCGGGAACGTTTCGGCACCGAGGTCCTCTTCCTCCACGGTGGCGTCCCCCGGAAAGCCCGCGCCGAGATGGTCCGGCGTTTCCAGGAGGAGGACGACCCGCCGCTCTTCTTCGTCCTTTCGCTGAAGGCGGGAGGGAGCGGACTGAACCTCACCCAGGCCTCCCACGTCTTCCACGTAGACCGCTGGTGGAACCCCGCCGTCGAGGACCAGGCGACCGACCGAGTCTTCCGAATCGGGCAGACTCGGCACGTCCAGGTCCACAAGTTCGTCTGCCGCGGGACGCTCGAGGAACGGATCGACGCCATGATCGAGGAGAAGAAGGCGCTTGCGCGGACGATCGTCGGCGCGGGCGAGAGCTGGATCACGGCGATGAGCGACGGCGAGCTCGCCGAGCTGGTCCGTCTCGACCGCGACGTCGTGGACCCGTCGGAGGGAGTGCGATGACCGGCGGGTGGGTGCCCCGGTGGGAAGCGCTTCTTGCCTCGTTCGGATGGGGAGATGCCGGGGAGCTGGCGTCAGCCAGGAGAAAGAGAAGGGTGACGGAGCTCCAGACCGGACCCGGGGGCGTGGAGGCACGTGTCCGGCTCTCCGACGCCGAGAGCCACTCTCCCCGCGTCTCGTTCCTCCCGCTCCCAGCCAAGGTCCTCGACACCGCGATCCGGACGATGGCAGGAAAGGCCCGCTTCGCGGCCAGCCTCCTCTCGGGACGAATCCCGCTCGACGTCGAAAGCGCCTTCGCGGGAACCGGCCGGACGCTCCTGCCGGCGAGCCCGACGGAGGTTCACCTGACGTGCACGTGCCGGTCCCGCGAAGAGGTTTGTCCTCATGTCCGGGTCCTCCTCGCGCTCCTCGGCGAGCGTTTTGACCGGGACCCGTTCCTGCTCTTCGAGCTCCGTGGAATCGAGCGAGGGCAGCTCCTCTCCCGTTTGAAGCGGTACCGCTCTTCGCCGCGCGAACGGAAGGCACCCGCTGAACGGCCGCCCGCCCGCGCCGTGCCCCGCGAGCCGCTTCCGGCGGTCCGTCCCGACGCCTTCTTCCGCCCGACCGCCCCACTCGGCGCCCGGCGGCCGTTCTTCTCCATGCCCGAGAGCGGCGACACGTTTCTCGCGGGTCTCGGCCCGCCTCCCTTCGCCGACTCGCAGGCGTCTCAGCTCCTCTTCGAGCTCCACCGCGCCGTCGGCCTCGGAGCCCGCGAGCGGCTCGCCGAGTGGGAGTGGCGGAAGGTGATCCGGCGGCCCTCCGAGGAGCGGTGAGGAATCGTCCCGCTCGCTCACTCGCCACGGGCAGGACGCCACCATCCTGTCCGCGACGCGTCCGAGCTCTGGCGGCTTCCGGGTCCTCGTCATCGACAACCTCTCCACCGGGAGCATCGAGAACATCCAGCAGATCCGGGATCCGCCACCCGGCGGACCGCTTCACTCGGCCAGTCTAATCAGCCTCGACCGCCGCCGCCTTCTTCCCGGACCCGGCGAGCAGGACCGCTGCGACGATCGCGGCTCCGCCCAGGATCTCCCGCCCCCCCAGCGGTTCCGAGAACGCGATCCACCCGAGCAGCGCCCCGAACACGATCGTCAGCGGATTGGCCAGCGTCGCCCGGCCTGCCGGGACGCGGGTGAGGCCGCGTGTCAGGAGGAACTGTCCGACCTGCCCCGCGGCTGCCACGAGGAGAAGCCACAGCCACTCGACCGGCGCGGGCCAGACCGGTCCCGCCACCCACGTCCCGACCGCGGCCAGCGGAACGGACGTGAGGGGGAACCAGAGGACGATCGTCTCCTCTCGTTCCGTCCGCGACGCGTGGCGGACCGTGACGTACGCCCCGGCCGCCAGGATCGCCCCGAGGAGCCCAACGAGGAGGGGAAGCAGGTCCGACGGCGTTCCGGGAGCCGTCCCCCCGGACGCCGGATGGGGCGCGACGAGCCAGACGCCGAGCGCGGCGAGGAGAAAGGCCGGAGCGAACCGGGGCCCCGGCCGCTCGCGGAGGAACCAGACGGCCAGGATCGCCGTGAAGACCGGGTGGACCTGTTGGAGCAGGACGGCCGTGGCGAGCGGCTGTCGGGAGACCGACCAGAAGTAGCACGACAGGGCGGTGTAGCCAAGGGCCCCGCGAAGGACGAGAAGCCACGTCTGGTTCCCCCGCCACGGCAGGCGGAGGCGCCTCAGCCACCAGGCCATGAACGCGACGTTCAGCACACCACGGACGAAGATGACCTCCTGGGCGGAGATCCTCTTCCCGAGGAGCTTCGCGATGGCGGCCATCACCGCGAAAAAGAAGGCGGAGAGGGCCATGTCCCGCACGAGGGCGGATTATCAGGGGCTACTTGTTTCCCTTCTTCGCGGGCTTCTTCGCGGATTTGGCCGCGGGCTTCGCCGCCTTCTCCTTCAGCGCCGCCTGCGCCGCCGCGAGGCGGGCGATCGGGATCCGGAAGGGCGAGCAGGAGACGTAGTTGAGGCCTGTGCGGTGGCAGAACTCGACGCTGGACGGCTCGCCGCCATGCTCGCCGCAGATGCCGACCTTCAGGTCCGGGCGGGTGGACCGGCCGCGATCGACGCCCATCTTCACGAGCTGGCCGACGCCCCCCTGGTCCAGCTTCTCGAACGGGTCGGCCGCGAAGATCTCGCGCCGGACGTATTCGGGGAGGAACTTTCCCGCGTCGTCGCGCGAGAAGCCGAACGTCGTCTGGGTGAGGTCGTTCGTGCCAAAGCTGAAGAACTCGGCTACTTCCGCTATCTCGTTCGCCGTGACCGCCGCGCGGGGCAGCTCGATCATCGTCCCGACAAGGTAGTCGACCTTCACCTTCTCGGCCTTGAAGACCTCGGCGGCGACTGCGCGGACGACCTTCTCCTGGTTGGCCAGCTCGTTCACGTGGCCGACGAGCGGGATCATGATCTCCGGCTTGACGGCAATCTTCTCCTTCTTGACGATGCAGGCCGCCTCGAGGATCGCCTGGGCCTGCATCTTCGTGATCTCGGGGAAAGTGATGCCGAGGCGGCAGCCGCGGTGGCCGAGCATCGGGTTCATCTCGTGCAGATCGGAAGAGCGTCGTGTAGGGAAAGAG
>CALFNC010000500.1 GCA_937902605.1 uncultured Acidobacteriota bacterium
CGACGGCAGCTGCAGCCGCGACCGGAGCCGCTCGTCGAGCCGCTCGGGGAGGCGCGGCCCGAGAGCGTCAAGGAGCCCGGCGACCACCCTCCGGCGGAGCCGGGGTGAAAGGCCCGGGAGCTTTCGGTAGATCGGGACGACCCGTCCGACCGACAGCGGGTCGCTCCCCTCTCCCTCCAGCTCGATCTGAGGGTTATCCATGACGAGCCCTCGGCGGAACCGGTGCGCTAGGGTCGCCGCGCCGTAGGCGAAAAGAACCCGTCCCGCTACGAGCCACCGGGAGAGGTACGGCTGGTTGAAGAAGACGAGCTGCACCGTTCCGGTCCCATCGTCGAGGATCGCCTCGAAGATCGTGAAGGAGGCCCTTCTCGTCCGGACGAGCTTCGACGACAGGACGGTCCCCCGGATCGTGGCGGGTCGCTCCAGCTCCAGGGTTCCGATCGTCGCGAGCCGGCTCCGGTCCTCGTAGCGGAACGGGAGATGGAGGAGGAGATCGAGGACGGTCTCGACGCCGGCCGCCGAGAGATCCCGGGCCTTCGCCTCGCCGATCCCCCGGACCGCCGAGATCGGCAGGCCCGGCGACAGCACTGGCGGGGCGGTCGGCCGGCCGATCGCTCTACCCCTGCGTGACGCGGAACGTCAGGTCGACGAGCCCGAACCGGACCTTATCGCCGTCGCGAAGCGGGATGGGATGGCCAGTCGCGATCCGGCGTCCGTTCACGAAGGTGCCGTTCATCGTCCCGATGTCCTCGACCACCTCGAACTCCGACCCGAGGCGGACGATCTTCGCGTGGCGCCGGGAGACGGAACGCTGCGTGTCCAGCGACGTCAGGTCCACGTCAGGCCGGATTCCCGTCACCGGATCGACCCGACCCGCGGTCGTGTCCCCCTCCTGGTTCAGGAAGAAGTCGTCGCCCCCCGCGTCCGGCACGAGGCGGAAGATGTCGTGGCGCGCGTTGACCTTCGAGAGGATGTCCGACGACTCCTCCACCGACCTCGGGATCCCCGTAGACTGCTCCAGGAGCTGGGTCGTCTCGCGTAGCCGAACACAGAGCTTCCGGAGCATCCTCACCGCAATCTCGCCGTTGTTCCGGAGCATCTCGTCGAACGTGGACTGGTCGATCCGGACCAGCTCGACGTCGGTCACCGCCCCGGCCTTCGCGGTGCGCGGGACGTTCTCGAGGATCGACATCTCACCGAAGAAATCGCCCTTCTCGAGCATCGCCAGGCGCTTCTCCACCCCCTGTCGCTTTTTGACGATCTCGACGGTTCCCGACTGGATGACGAACATCTCGTCGCCGGTCTCTCCCTCCTCGAAGATCACGGCTCCCGCCTCGAGCTTGAGGAGGAACCTGTTGATATCGGCCGGGGCGCCTCCCTGCTTCACGACGACTTTCACGTGACGACCTCCTCATCGAAACGGAGGACCCGGCGTTCCCCGTCCCAGGTGGCTGCGGCGCCGATGGGGAGCGGGACGTTCGGTCCGTGGTGGCCCACCGGAAGCCCCAGGGCGACCGGCACGCCCATCCCGGCGAACCTCTCCCTGAAGAGTTCGATCAGCCGTCCGGGCTGCTCGACCCCGCCGAAGGTGATTCTCGCGAACGACCCGATCAAGACACCCGAGAGTTTATCCATTCTCCCGGCCCGTTGAAGAGTTCCGATCATCCGGTCGACCCGGTACGCCTCCTCGGCGATGTCCTCCAGAAAGAGGAGCGCGCCGTCGTAGTCGAACTCGTCCGGGGTGCCGATCAGCGAGACGAGCATCGAGAGGCAGCCGCCCACGAGCGGCCCCGAGGCGCTCCCCGGGGCGATCAGCTCCGCCTCCAGAAGCTCGAGCTCTCGTGGACCCTCCCCCTCGAGCAGCGACGGGAAGAAGCGCGCCGTCAGCGGGTCGAGAGG
>CALFNC010000501.1 GCA_937902605.1 uncultured Acidobacteriota bacterium
GGCCCGAAGCTCCGAGAGGCCGATATACCTCCAGATGAATTTGTAGATCCCCCAGACACGCTGACTCAGCAGCTGCAAGAGCACGACGACCGGCAATTGCCAGATCAGGCGCTGCCGTTCCGCCGGCCCGAGCATGAATTCGAAACGGAGGAGGTATGCCGCCACGAAGGCCCCGGCAAGCACGCTGACATCGAGAAGAACCTGGACACGACGCGTCAGGAGTCCCCACTGCCACCTGGCCACGGTGGGGGTCCAACGGCTCTGTCCCTCGGGCTGCGCTTTCTCTAGAGATTCCACTCTCATGTGCGAGAACCGCCGAACCGCGCGTGAAGGAGCGCGCCCGCTACGGTGAGGAAACCCACGAACCCGACGAACAGCACTCCGAGAGCGAGGAAGCGCGAGCGCGAGAACGCGCTCTTCGAGTCCATCGTCATCGGCTTCTCCGCTCCGAAAAGGGTGCTCGCGGGCTGGAGGTTTCGAGCCGAAATCATCTCGTAGAGCTGCTGTATCTCCTTGAGGCTCCTCTCCATCTCGGCGATGATCGCCGTGAAGCGCGCTTGGATCTCCTTGAGAATAGCGGCTCGACCCGCATCGCCTTCCCCCGATTTTCTGAAGTTCTTGAAAGCCGTCTCGAGCTCCCGGTAATAGGAGGCCTCGGAGGCCAGCTCCGCCTGCGTCAGCCCCGAGCCGATCATCCGCTCGGTGAGGTCCCTGCGGAAACCGGCGTCGCCCTTGCTGCCGGCAAGGTTCATCAGCCGGTCGAGGAAGGACTCGCCCAGTTGCGGGATCACCATGCCCGCGCTCAGGTCCCGGCCGCCGCCTGACGACCCCTCGCCGCCGGCTCCGGGCCTCGAGGTCATGCTCTTTTCAGTACTGACGTACGCTTCCAGGCCTCCGCGGACCTTCCCTTCCTGGTCCTGCGCCAGTTTCTGCGCGCGGGTGGCTTCGAAGAGCCTGTCCTCGATGTAACGCATCGTCGCCGCGGGGTTCCTCGAAAGCCCGGTGGCACGGATGAGGCTGAGGGCAGGGGCAATGCGGAATGTGCCTATGTCCTCGATGCGGAGCCGGACCTCCGGCAGGGAAGCTCCCGAGCCCGGAAGCCTGAAGACCTGGATTCCGGGCACCTTCATGAGCTGGTCGATGCTCGAGGTGACCCGGTTCACCTTCCTCCGAAGCAGGTCGGCGCTGATCAGGTAGTCCTCCGTCTCGAGGAACTCCTTCTGGAGCATCGCGGGCGAGTAGATCGGCAGGTCATACCGGAGGGCCCCACGGATCTTCGCCGCGTCATCCGCCCACGCGACCAGGATGTCGCGGAGGACCTTCTCAATTAGGCCTCGGTCCATCTTGCGAAGACGTTCATTCCGGACCATCGTCAATTTGAATGTCGACGTCCTCAAAGCCGCCGCTTTGTCGCGAAACTCCCGCTCCAGCCTGATCCGGTCGAGCGGCTGAAGCTTCGAGTCGGACAGCCGGCCCCGGTACTCGCGCTCGAGAACGTCGAGATCCGGATTCACCGACGTCACGACAAGTGAAGTTCGGAACCTCTCGTACGTCGCATACCTCTCGAGCCCGTTCTCGTCGAACACCCGCCGGATCACCGGCTCCGAGAGGAAGTCCTCCGCCGAGAACCTCGCCCCGTTCGGATACGTGCCATTCCCGGCGCCGTCGAAGTCGACGTGGAACTCAAGGCTCGCCGTGTTCTCCATGGGGTAGCGCGTCCACGCGGCCAGGCCTGCGACCACGACCAACAGCGCGGCCAGACCGAGAACGCCCAGTATGATCCGCCGATAGGGCTGAAGCGTCTTGACGAGCGGCCCAAGGAACGGTCTCGGGGTGTCCCAGTCACGGTCATCCTCCTCGGGCCCCCGTCCGTCGCCTCGGTTCGCCGCATTCTCGCTTTCGGTCATTGGGTTCTCCTTCCTGGGATGGGTACCACAGTCGACCCTGTCGGCGTCGCGGTCATGTCTCGCAGGACCCTAAAAGGCCAGGTTCGTCCGGTTCCCCCTGGCCCCGCGACGGGACGGTCGATTGACTCATAGGCCCTTCAGAACCGCCACTGCCGTTCGCAGCAGAATCACAACGTCCGTCCAGATGTTCGCATTCCGAGCGTACTCGAGGTTCATCTCGATCTTTCGCGGCATCACGACCTCGACGTAGTACCGTTCTGGGTCTTCGGCGCGGGCGAGGACTTCCTCCTCGTTCCGGTAGGCGATGCTCGCGGGATCGGTCAATCCCGGGGTCAGCTCCAGCACGGCTCGCTGCGCCGGCGAATACAGCGACACGTACTGCGCGACCTCCGGGCGCGGCCCGACGAGGCTCATCTCGCCCGCCAGGACGTTCAGAAACTGAGGCAGCTCGTCGATCTTCAGGAGCCTCAGCCATCGTCCGACAGGTGTCACGCGGCGGTCGCCCGCCGACGTGATGGGCGGTCCATCTCGGTCGCTATCCACCTGCATGGATCGGATCTTTCGGAGGACGAACGGCCGTCCTCCTCTTCCGACCCTTTCCTGGCAGAAGAACACTGGCCCCCGATCGTACAGCCACACTAGAGTTCCGGCGCAGAGCAGCACCGGGGACAGGATCACGATGGCGACAAGGGAAACGAGGGCGTCACAGATCCTCTTCCCGGCGGTCATCTCCTGGACTCCGTGACCACGTCAAGGACCGCTTCGATGACGTCCTCGACGTCTGCGTCCGAAAGCCGCGGATTCAGGGGCAACGACAGCATGCGTCTGTACGCATCCATGGCAACCGGGAAGTCCTCCGGGCTGTAACCGTACTTGTCCCGGTAGAAGGGATGAAGATGAATAGGAATGAAGTGGACTGAGGTTCCGATGTTCCGCTTCTTCATCTCCTCAATAAACGTCGCGCGATCGATGCGAAGAGTGTCGTTCCGAAGCCGAACCACGAACAGATGCCAGGCGTGCCTCGTCCCTATGCGTTCTGTCGGGAGCTCGAGGGCGTCACACCCTCTCAGCCCGGCCTGGTAGCGTGCCACGACCTCTCGCCGTCGCGCCTGGAATCCCTCGAGCTTCCGCAGCTGGTGAAGGCCTAGAGACGCCTGAATGTCGGTCATGTTGCACTTGAAGCCAGGAAGGACGACCTCGTAGAACCAAGAGCCCTCGGCCGAGTAACGCTTGTACGCATCCCGGCTCATTCCGTGGAGGCTCCAGAGGCGCGCTCTTTCGATGAAGTCGGGATCCCCCGTCAGCATCCCGCCTTCGGCCGTGGTCAGGTTCTTCGTGGCGTAGAAGCTGAAAGCGGTCGCGTCTCCGATTCCTCCGATGCGTCGCCCGCGCCACTCCGCCGGGAGGGCGTGGGCAGCGTCCTCGAGGATCTTGAGTCCGCGCCGCCCCGCGATGTCGAGGATGGCGTCCATGTCGCACGGGTGGCCGTAGACGTGCACCGGCATGATCGCCCGCGTCCGGGACGTGACAGCCTTCTCGACCGCGGCCGGATCCACGTTCAGCGTGTCCGCTTCCACATCGACGAGCACCGGCCTCGCCCCGAGGTGCTCGATGACGTGCACCGTCGAACAAAAAGTGTTGGTAGACGTGATGACTTCGTCTCCCGGACCGATTCCCATCGCCGCCAGGGCCACGAGCATCGCGTCCGTCGCAGAACTGACCGCCAGAGCAGCTTTTGCTCCGACGTACGCCGCGAATTCCTCTTCGAAACGTCTCGTCTTCGGTCCAGTCGTGATCCAGTCGGATCGAAGAGTGTCGACGACCTCGTCGATTTCCTCGCGGCCGATCAGGGGCGGAGAGAAGGGAAGGAACTTCGTTCTCATCGGATCTCGAATCCCGTCGAGATGACGTATTCGTTCATCGGACGCCCCTCGGCGGTCACGAATGTCCTTGCCAATTGGAAGCCGAGCGTTCGGTAGAACGCATTCACCCGGTCGTTGCCGTCCCGGTCCGTCGTCAGGCAGTACGTCGGCACCGACCGTCTCCGCATCTCGTCCGAGAACCCCGCGATCAGATGTCTCCCCTCCCCCCGTCCGGATGCGCCCGGTCGCACCGCGATCGACATCAGACAGGCCGGCGCGCCGCTATCGGAGGCCTCCGACGAGCGATTCAGACCCCGGACGAGCCTTGGGACGATTGAAGGTCGATCGAGGACCGCGCGGGTCGCGGCCCACGCGAACCGCCATTTCCGCTGTTTCGCCAGCCTTCGATAGAACCTGCCCTGCTCCGTGACCCCCGCCACGAACCCTGTCATCCGACCCTCGCCGTCGGTCGAGACCAGAGCGACGCCCACGTCGTCGGCGACGATGTGCTCGTACAGGAGTCGCAGGAAACGGCGCCCCAGGAAGGTCAGGAAGAACTCCGGGAAGCTCGCCAGGTGGATCTCGACGACCTCGTCCACGTCGGAGCTGCACATGGCCCGGATCACGACCCTACGCCTTCCGGGCCGGCGTTCGGCGTCGCCGCCAGCGAGAGCCGCCCGGCCACCTGCATGAGCATTTGCACGAGTTCGTCGCAGAGCCCGCTCCTGTCATACTTCTTGAAGACGTATTCACGGCCCGCAGTCCCCATGGCGGTCCGGCCCGCCGGGCCGAGGGCCGCCAGCTCGACCATCGCACTCGCCATACCCTGGCCGTCTTCTGCCGCCACGACCATCCCCGCCCCCGCCGCCCGCACCACGTCCGCTGATTCGCCCTCCCCCGCGACGACGATCGGCCGCGCGCTCGCCAGGAAGTCGAACAGCTTGTTCGGTAGGTTCATCTCGAAGAACTTCCCGCGCCGGTTCGGCAGAAGGAAGAGGTCCGCGGAACGCAGGAGCGGCGGAGCCTGGGATCGGGGGGTCGGAGGCAGAAACATGACGTTCTGGAGTCCGCGTTCCCGGCACACGGCCATCAGGGGGGCCTTCTCGTCGCCATCCCCAACCAGGACGAACAGAAAGCGGGCATCATCGCGGAGGACAGTCGCCGCTTCGAGAATTGTGCCGAGGGCGTTGTACGCGCCGTGGGCTCCGAGGTACATGCAGACCAGCCGCTCGCCGAAGCCCGATTCCCCCCGGAGCCTCGCGGCCGCCGCCCCCACGGCCTCGTCCTCGCCAAACAGGGAACTATCGACTCCGTTCGTGACGAGCAGGAGTCGCTCTCTGGGAACCCCCTTCTTGTGAATGTTCTCCCGAATTCCCTCGGTGAGGGCGACGATCGCGGCTGCGTGGCGGTAACAGAGTCTCTCGATCCAGGAGGCTAGGCGAATGACGACGCGGTTCTTGACGACACCGACCGCCACGGCGGCGTCGGGCCAGACGTCCGTCACCTCGAAGACGAAGGGCGCGCGGTGGATTCGCGCCAGGACGAGGCCGAGCAGGCCGACGGTGAGCGGCGTCGAGACCGCATAGACGAGATCCACACGTTTCAGCCGGCCGGCCTCGAGCAGGGTCGCGGCCACGTACGTCAGGTAATAGAGGAAGCGCCTCGAGAAGCTCCCGCGGAAGTTCGGGTAGGAGTAGACGTACCGGACGTCGATTCC
>CALFNC010000502.1 GCA_937902605.1 uncultured Acidobacteriota bacterium
CGGCGACCACCGAGATCTACACTCGTTCCCTACACGACGCTCTTCCGATCTGGTTCAAGGGAGGGAAACGGCTAGGCCTGATTATCCGGAACGAGAAAGCCAGCTCGGTCTTCGACACGGCGTTCCTCCGGGCGCTCTTCGAGAAAGAGGGCGCAGGCCTCTTCGATGCGCGCCAGGCGATTCTCGGCCACCTCCAGCAGGGCGGGAACCCGACGCCGTTCGACCGGATCGAGGCGACGCGGCTCGCCGCAAGCTGCGTCGAATGGCTCGTCGCCGAGGCCGAGAAGGAGAGCCCCGGCGCCGCATTCATCGGCTTCTCCGGAGGGCGCATCCAGTTCTTCCCCCTCGCCGACCTGCCGGCCATGTCCGACATGGAGTTCAGCCGCCCGAAGCAGCAGTGGTGGCTGGAGCTGGAGCCGATCGCGCGGCTTCTGGCGCAGCCGGGCCCGAGCGCGGCGCCATAACCGTCGCTGCCCGAGTGACTGGTCGCCACGAGGAAACCGTGCGCACCGAATGGGGCACCGCGGTGTCGCTCGACGGGACGGGGGCCGTCGGGCAGAGCCAGTTGACGAGGTGGCTACCAGGGGCTACTTTAGGGACATGAGGGCAGTCGGTATCAAGACGCTCAAGAACAAGCTCAGCGAGTACGTTCGCCTGGCCGGGACGGGAGAGGTCATCCTCGTAACGGACCGGGACCGGGTCGTCGCCGAGCTCGTGTCGCCCAGCCCCGGGCGGGCGCCGCTCGTAGCGGATGCGGCCCTGGCCGAAGCGGTCCGAAAGGGCTGGCTCACGCCCCCGACCCTCGTCACAGGGGAGGCGCCACCCAGACTACCAGCCGCTGCTCTACGGGCGCTTCTCGAAGAGCTGGACGAGGACCGTTCCGCCGGGTGATCTACCTCGACACTTCGGTCGTCCTCGCGCAGCTTCTCTCCGAGGATCAGGTACCGCCTGCAAGGCTCTGGGCCGAGCCTCTCGTCGCGAGCCGTCTCCTCCAGTACGAGCTTTGGAACCGGATTCACGCTCGCGGCCTCGCGGCCTCGCATGGCGCGGCCGTGCGGCAGACACTTGCCCAGATCGCCTTCTTGGAGCTGACACCGCACGTCCTCGCCCGTGCTCTGGAGCCGTTCCCATGCCCAGTTCGAACCCTCGACGCAATCCACCTTGCTTCAGCGGAATTTCTCCGGGGACAGCGACAGGATGTTTCTCTCGCGACGTACGACGACCAAATGGCCGAGGCAGCCAAACGCATGAAGATCCCTCTGTTCAGCCTCGGACGATAGGTCACGGCGCTATCGGGCTCGGCGACGTCCTCCTCGCCCGCGCCGGCGTTCCGTCCCACGCCGAATCCTGCCCGCGTCAGCGCGCCAATCCGGGGTTCCCCTGTACCACTTCAGTGCGTCTCGCCGTTGTACCGGACCGGGCAGCTCCCGCCGCTCTCCACGGGCTTGAGGTCGGCCGCCAGGATGAGCGCCGGGAGCTCCGACTCGACGAGGTACCCGAACTGGCGGCGGAACTCGGCCAGGGTGAGCCCGGCCGTTGCCGCGAACTTCGCCAGCTCGTGAGGGTCCTCGAAGTCGTCGCGCCGGAGTCGGATCATGTAGCGCCGAGCGATCGCGTAGCGGGTGGAGTGGATGTCCACCATCCGGACCCTCGTCTTCGCCGTCTCCGGGTCGAGCATGTCCTTGAACGGGACCGGGACGAAGTGGCCACCCTGCATCGAGATCATCGCCGCGTTCCCGTCGGAGAGGAGGTACTTCGCCGCGCAGTAGCCGAGGTCGCGGGTGTACTCGAGGTCGAACGGGATCGGGTCGGCGCACCGCAGCTCGTAGCCGATGTTCTTGGCGACGATGGTCGTCTTCAGGCCGAATTCCTTGAGCCGGTCGACCACGGCCGCCTTCAGGATCTCGCCGATATTCACCTCGGCGATCCGGACGTTACCGTGCGCGTCCATCTCGATGTCCCGGACCTGCGCCAGGTCCTGGGGGTCGATCGAAAGGACGAGCCCCTCGGCGATGACGGCCACGCCGTCCCGCCGCCCGTAGCTCTGCCGCTTGATGATCGCCCCGACGAGCGTGTCGACGATCGCCTTGAAGCTGACCTTCTGCCCCGCGAACTCCTCCGGGATCAACGTCAGCGTCGCTCCGGCCGCCTTGCCGATCCCGAGCGCCAGGTGGCCGGCCTTGCGGCCCATCGCGATCACGAAGTACCAGCGAGAGGTGGTCCGGGCGTCGACCATAAGGTTCTTGACGATCTCGACGCCGTAGTGCCGCGCCGTCTGGTAACCGAACGTGTCGACGTGCGACGGGAGGTCGAGGTCGTTGTCGATCGTCTTGGGGACGTGGACGACCCGGATCCGACCGTCGCCCTTCTGCTCCAGCTTCATGGCCGAGTACGCGGTGTCGTCGCCGCCGATCGTGATCAGCCGGTCGACGTTCAGGCGGAGGAGCGAGATGACTGCGCTCTCCAGGTGATGCGGGTCCTTGGTCGGGTTGGCCCGGGAGATCCCGATGTACGAGCCGCCGCGGAAGTGGATCCGGCTCACCTCTTCGATGCCGAGCGGCACGACATGGCTGATGTCCCCCTTCATAATCCACTCGAACCCGTCCCGGATCCCGAGGACGTCGACGCCTTCCAGGGCTCCGCGGATCGTGGCTGACCCAATGACGCTGTTGATGCCGGGGGCGGGACCTCCGGCCACCAGGATCGCGAGCTTCTTGTCGTGGCTCATAGAGCCTCCGACGAACAGGATACCGAATTTGCTCGCCGCCGGCGCTACCGGCGGCTTCCGGCCACCTTCCGGCCCGTCTTCACCCGGCGAGCGGGCCGCCGGGAGCGGGGCCGGACCTTCGCGACGAACGCCGCGTGGTCCTTCACCGTCTGATCGGCATACGCCGCCGCGAACCGGGCCAACGCATCGTCGAAGCGCTCGGACCTCCCCAGGTAGCCGAGCAGCACGACCGGGTCGCCCGTCCTCGCGTGCGCCTTCGCAAAGATCTCGCCGACTACGAGGGCGTATTCCACCAGCGAGCTTCCCCGAAGCATCCGCGGGTCGAGGGACGCCTTGTGATCCGACAGCTGCCGGACGATGAACGGGCGCCCCGAGACCGTGGTCCATCCGAGGAACGGGTCCGAGAGCGTCTGCATCCTGTGCTGGCCCTCCGCCACTCGTTCCCCATCGTGCGCCGGGACCTTCATGCCGCGGAGATAGGGGGCGTAGCACGACGCGAGAGCCTCCTTGACCTGGAGGAAAAGGGGGTCGTCCTCGCTCGCCCCGAAAAGGAGAACGACGTAGTCCCGCGTCCCGACACTTCCTGTACCGACGATCTTGAAGGCGACGTCCACCGGACGGTAGGCATCCAGGACGAGACGCCGCGCCGGGCCGATCGAGCTACGGTACGACCGAAGCGCGGCGATCACCTGCCGAGTCACCGCCGGCGGGACCCGGGTGATCAGCGGAGGCTGATGAACGAAGCGGCGTTCCTTCTGCCGGTCCGGAACGGTCAGCTTCTTGAGAGATGCCTGCGGCGTCACCCTTTCGGCCTTCGCGAGGACCTCGTAAATGGGCCCCTCCTCGAGGTGGCGGCGGATCTCGTAGCGCATCAGATCGAGAACCGACATCGAGAGAAAGCGGCGAAGACCCTCGCGGTACGACCGGGCCAGGATCCGGACCGCTTCCTTCGCCGACCGATCGGTGTCGCCCGCCTCCCTCGCCGCGAGGACGAAGCTGGCCGCGAGACGGCAGAGGTCCCATTCGAACGGACCCGGCGTCGTCTCGTCGAAGTCGTTGATGTCGAAGACAAGGTGCCCGTCCTCGGCGGCAAAGGCCCCGAGATTCCGGACGTGGGCATCCCCGCAGAGCTGGACCTCGATTCCGGTCCGGGGGCGATGGGCGAGGTCCCACGCCATGAGCGGCGCGGCACCCCGGAAGAACCCGAACGGCGAGGCCACCATCCGGTCGTGCTTGATCCGGAGGAGGTGAGGAAGACGGCCCCGTTCCGCGGCCAAGAGGAGGGCGACCGGATCGGGGCGCGACTTCGCCGGCTTCCACACCCCGAGGTCGACCCGGCTGAGGACCTTCCTCCTCTCCTGGCCGAAGGCCAGCCGCTCGGAGACGGGATGGAAACGGGTTGGGGACGATCGCTTCATCTGGCCTCCCTTATCGCGGCGTCCTGACTGGCCTTTCATTATGCCCATCCATCCGCTCAGGCCCGATTCCTCGAAGCCGGCACACGGGAAAAGGGGGGCGCGATACGCTTCGCACTGGAGGGTCGTCCCATGAAAACGACGGCTTGTGCCTTTCTCTTCGTTTCCCTCGTCGCAGTCCTCCCCGTTGCCGCCGCCTGGGGCAGGCTCGGCCGCGGCGACGCGACCCGCTCGGTCGTTTACGCGAAGTCCGGGATGGTCGCGGCCGCGCAACCACTCGCGGTCCAGGCGGGCCTCGACGTCCTGAAGCGGGGCGGCAGCGCGGTCGACGCCGCCATTGCGACGAACGCCTGCCTCGGCCTGATGGAGCCTACGGCCAACGGCCTCGGCGGCGATCTATTTGCGATCCTCTGGGACCCCGCGAAAAAGGAGGTCGTCGGCCTCAACGCCTCGGGAAGGGCACCCCTCGCCCTCACGGCCGACAAGGTCCCCGCGAACCCCGACGGCACCATCCCGCTCCACTCCCCCTGGTCGTGGTCGGTTCCGGGTGCGGCGGATGGCTGGTTCGAGCTGCACGCCAGGTATGGGAAGCTCCCGATGAAGGAGGTCCTGGCGGCGGCCATCAAGTACGCCGAGGAAGGCTTCCCGCTCTCCCCCGTCATCGCCTCGGACTGGGCCCGGTCGGTCAAGGTCTTCCAGGACAAGCCCGGCTTCCGCGAGGTCTTCATGCCGGGCGGGCGGGCGCCGAAAGAGGGAGAGCTCTTCAAGAACCCCGCCCTGGCGAAAACCCTCCGCCTGCTGGCCGAGAAGGGTCGCGACGCCTACTACAAGGGTCCCGTCGCCGAGGCGATCGTGGCCTTCTCGAAGAAGAACGGCGGCCTCTTCGAGCTTCAGGACTTCGCGAAGCACACTTCCACCTGGGACAAGCCGGCGTCCGTGAACTACCGCGGCTACGACGTCTGGGAGCTTCCTCCGAACAGCCAGGGTATTGCGGCCCTCCAGATGCTGAACATCCTGGAAAACTTCAACCTTGCGAAGATGGGACGCTCCAGCGCCGACTTCTGGCACGTAATGACAGAAGCCAAGAAGCTCGCCTTTGCCGACCGGGCGCGATACTACGCCGACCCGGCCTTCGCGAAAGTCCCGGTGGCCGAGCTTCTCGCGAAGGAATACGCGAAGAGGCGCGCCGCCCTGATTGACATGGCGAAGGCCACACTGGTCGACTCCCCCGGCGACCCGGTCGCGCTGAGCCGCAAAGAGACGACCTATCTCTGCACCGCCGACGCGAGCGGGATGATGGTCTCGCTGATCCAGAGCAACTACACGGGGTTCGGATCGGGTTACGTCGTCCCCGAGGTCGGCTTCGGCCTCCAGGACCGGGGCGGCCTTTTCTCGCTGAAGAAGGGGCACCCGAACTACCTGGAACCTGGAAAGCGCCCGTTCCAGACGATCATCCCGGCCTTCGTCACGAAGGACGGCCAGCCTATCCTCGCCTTTGGCCTGATGGGGGGCGACATGCAGCCGCAGGGGCACGCCCAGGTGATCGTGAACCTCGTCGACTTCGGGATGAACCTCCAGGAGGCCGGCGACGCGATACGGTTCCACCACACCGGCTCCTCCGAGCCGACCGGGACCGTCATGAAGGACGGCGGCATCCTCCACATCGAGGACGGACTGCCGGCCGCGGTGCTAGAGGAGCTAAAGAAACGGGGTCACGTCCTGAAGTCCGAGGGGGTCGGGCAGTACGGCGGCTACCAGGCCATCGCTCGCGACCCGGCCACCGGCGTTTTCTCGGGGGCAACCGAGAAGAGAAAGGACGGGGCGGCGGAGGGATTTTGAAGCGTAAACTGACGCCGTGATGAGTGAGTTAAAGACCGCCACGCGCACCCAGCTCCCGTCCGTCTCGGCCCGGGGCCGACTGGTGCCCGCCTCTCCGATCCGGAAGCTGGCCCCCTTCGCCGAGGAGGCGAAGCTGAAGGGGGTCCACGTCTACCACCTGAACATCGGCCAGCCCGACATCGAGACACCTGCCGTCATGCGGGAGCAGCTGAAACTGATCAGTGAGAAGACCTACGAGTACACCCCGTCGGCCGGCACAAAGGCCTACGTTGACTCGATCCGGAAGTACTACGCAGGGCTCGGCATCCCGCTCGGCACCGACGAGGTGCTCGGCACCACCGGCGGGAGCGAGGCGTTGCAGTTCGCCTTTCTCGCCTGCGCCGACTCCGGGGACGAGATTCTGATCGCCGAGCCCTTCTACACCAACTACCGGGCGTTCGCGGCAATCGCGGGTCTCGAGATGGTCCCGCTCCTCTCACGCGGCGAGGACGGCTTCCACCTCCCGCCGCGGGAAGAGTGGGAGGAGGCGCTGACCTCCCGAACGAAGATCGTCGTCATCACGAACCCGAACAACCCGACCGGCACCATCTACGCCCGCGAGGAGCTGGAGATGATCGCGGGCTTCTGCCGCGACCACGGCCTCTTCCTGATCTCGGATGAGGTCTACCGCGAGTTCGTCTACGACGGAGCCCGCGCGGTCTCGGCTCTGACGCTTTCGGGGATGTCGGATCTCGTCATCGTCGTCGACTCGCTCTCCAAGCGGTACAGCGCCTGCGGGATCCGGCTCGGCGCCCTCTGCACCCGGAACAAGGCGATCTTCGAGGCGGTCCTCCACATGGCTCAGGGGCGGCTCTCGCCTCCGGGGCTGGCGCAGGCGATCGCGCCTGCTGCCGCTTCGCTCGGACCCGATTTCTACGACGGGGTCGTTAGCGAGTACCAGAAGCGGCGGGACATCCTCTATGAGGGGCTGACGAGGATCCCGGGCGTTTTTCTCCGCAAGCCGGAGGGGGCCTTCTACTTCATCGCTCGCCTCCCCGTGGAGGACACCGAGGACTTCGCCCGGTGGCTCCTGACCGACTTCTCGCTCGAGGGGGGAACCGTGATGCTCGCCCCGGCCGCCGGCTTCTATGTGACGGAAGGGCGTGGCCTGAACGAGGTCCGGATTGCCTATGTCCTGAAGGGGGACGACCTCCTCCAGGCCGTGAAGATCCTCGCTGCCGCCCTCCCGGCCTACCAGAAGGCCCGGGGCCTTAGGGACTGACCGCGCCCGAATTCCGCTTCCTCCCGTCCCCGCCGGGGACCGGCGACTACCCCGCGCTCGACAAGCCGGCGGGACAGGCCGTGCATGGGGCAGGCGGGCTGCTCGGCGAGATCCGGGCCGCGCTCGGGCCCGACCTCCACCTCGTCCACCGGCTCGACCGGGCGACCTCCGGCGTCCTCCTCCTCGCCCGCGGGTGCGAGGCGCTCGCGGCGGCCCACGCGGTCTGGGCTCGCGATGTCGAGAAGGTCTACTTGGCGGTGACGCGCGGAGTTCCCGACCAGGCTGAGGGCGTCGTCGCGCTGCCCCTTCTCGAGCACCGGACCTCGAAGCCCGAGCTGATGACTAGGGCTCTGAAGACAGCCTACGGGCCGGCCCGCGCGGGCAACCTGATCGCCGGGAAGAAAGTCCGGGCTATTCCTGCAGTCCCGTCGCCGGGCCGGACGGCAGTCCACCCGGCCGGGCGGCCCGCCTCGACCACTTACCGTGTCCTGGACACGAGGAAGGGGCTCGCCCTCGTCGAGCTGCGTCCGAGCGGGGGCCGGATGCACCAGCTCCGCGTTCACCTGCTCGCCCTCGGCACCCCCATCGCGAACGACCCGCTATACGACCCGCTGGCCGAGGGATTGCCCCCGTTTCTCCATGCTCTTCGCCTCACCTGGAGGAAGCCGCTCGGAAGTCGCAAGGGCGAGTGGTCGTGGGAGAGCCGCGCGTGCCTTCCGCCCCCGTTCGGGCCGGTCTGACCGCCGGCCCCCCTTCCGGGCTGGTGTATCGTCCCCGCCCATGTCCGAAGCCGCCACTGTGACCACT
>CALFNC010000503.1 GCA_937902605.1 uncultured Acidobacteriota bacterium
CGGATCTCTCCGTGTGGAAGGCGAGCTGGAGCATCTCGGGAGCGAGGTGCCTCAGGTCGCCGATGACGTCGATCGATACCTCGTCGCGCAACAGCCCCCACCCGACGGGGCCGATGGCCCGATGGTGGAGCGGCGCCATGGCGTTGGCGAAGTGGGTCATGTGCCGGGCGCCGGCCTCGAAGGCGGCGTCGAGCGTCTCGGGGGAAGCCGAGGTGTGGCCGATCGACACGACGACTCCCCTTCGAAAAAGCTCCCGCACGAGGTCGATTCCGCCCGGGATCTCGGGGGCGAGCGTCACCATGCAGCGGCCGGGCGCCTCTGCGACCGCGTCGAAGAAGCCCGGGAGGTTGGCGGGGCGGGCGTCGAGAAGGTCCTCCACGTGGAGCGCCCCGCACCAGTCGGGTGAGACGAACGGCCCCTCGAAGTGGATGCCGAGCGGCAACGCGCCGCGACCGTCGCCGGGCCGTCGTCCCCCGATCCACGCGGTGAGGCGGGCGACCGCCTCTCGGAGGGCCGGAAGTGGGACCGGGACGAGCGTCGGGAGGAAGCCCTCGACGCCGCGGCTCGCCAGCCCGGCCGCCATCCGGTCGAGCTCGTCCGGAGCGGCCTCCAGAACGTCGACCCCGAACGCACCGTGAATATGGAGGTCGATCCGCTCCTCGTCACCCATCGCCGAAGTCTAGAGCAGCAGCCTTCCGGAGATTCCGCTTACCATCCGCCAGCGCCCGGGCGCCCTCCGGGGCGGGGCGCCGTCCGGCTTGACGCGGCGGCTACGGCCCCGTACTTTGCGAGGCTGCCATGTCCTCGTCCCGCTACACCGCTGCCGACATCACCGTCCTCGAAGGCCTCGAACCGGTCCGGAAACGGCCCGGCATGTACATCGGCGGGGTCGACTCCCGGGGGTTGCACCATCTCGTCTGGGAGATCGTCGACAACGCCGTCGACGAGGTGATCAACGGCCATGCCTCACGGATCGAGGTCCGTCTCGCCGCCGGGGGTCGCGAGATCGAGGTGACGGACAACGGCCGCGGTATCCCGGTCGACGTCCACCCGAAATACAAAAAGAGCGCCCTGGAGCTGATCCTGACGACGCTCCACTCCGGCGGGAAGTTCGAGCAAGGGAGCTATGTCCACGCGGGCGGACTCCACGGCGTGGGGATCTCGGTCGTCTGTGCCCTCTCCTCCGCCATGACCGTCACCGTCCGCCGCGACGGAGCGGAGTGGCAGCAGACGTACTCGAAGGGGAAAGCGACGTCGAAGGTATCGCGCGTCTCCCGGGAGAAGGTCCGGGGGTCCGGCACCTGGGTCCGGTTCACGGCCGATCCCGAGATCTTCGGGAAGCTGGCGTTCGACCCGGACGAAATCCGCGAGGTCCTCGAGGCGAAGACCTATCTCCACCGGGGCCTAAAAGCGGTCTTCGCCGACGAGACGGCGTCCCCGGAGCGACGGGACGAATTCGTCCATGACGGGGGCCTCCGCGACTACCTCTTGAAGGTCGTCGCCACGCGCGGCAAGGCCCCGACCCACGCGGCGGAGTTCGTCTTCACCCGCGACGCGGAGCCGCGCCTCGAGCTGGCGCTCCAGTGGACGGAGTCGACGGAGGAGTCGATCCGCTCGTTCGTCAACGGGATCCCGACCCCCTCGGGAGGGACTCACGAGAATGGACTGAAGTCGGGGCTCGTCAAGGCGGTCCGGAACTTTCTCTCGACGCACGAGCTGCTCCCGAAGGGGGTCAACCCGACGGCGGAGGACATCCGCGAGGGCCTGGTGGGACTCTTCTCCCTCTACGTCCTCGAGCCCCAGTTCCAGGGGCAGACGAAGGAACGCCTGAACAACCCCGAGGTGGCGGGGCAGGTGGACGCCGCCGTTCGTCCCGCCCTCGAGAACTGGCTGAACGAGAACCCATCCGTGGCCGAGCAGATCGTTGGCCGGATCGTGATGGCGACGCGGGCGCGCGAGGCGAGCCGGGCGGCCGCCCAGCAGGTGACGCGGAAGGGCGCCGTCTCGCACCGCCTCAACCTTCCCGGCAAGCTCTCCGACTGCTCATCCACCGACCCGGCGGAGTCGGAGCTTTTTATCGTCGAGGGCGACTCGGCGGGAGGCTCGGCCAAGCAGGGGAGAGACCGCCACACCCAGGCGATCCTCCCGCTCCGGGGGAAGGTCCTGAATGCCGAGCAGGCGAACTCCGCGAAGGTGACCGGCAACAAGGAGCTCTCGGACATCGTCTCGGCGCTCGGCTGCGGCATCGGCCCGGCGTTCGACATCACGAGGCTCCGTTACGGCAAGGTCTTCCTCCTGATGGATGCCGATGCCGACGGGCACCACATCTCGACGCTCCTCCTCACCTTCTTCTGGCGCCACCTCCCGAAGCTGATCGAGGGGGGGCATGTCTACCTCGCTCGGCCGCCGCTCTACCGGATCGACGCCGCGAAGGAGACCTACTGGGCCCTCGACGAGGAGGAGCGCAACCGCATCCTCGAGAAGCTCCCGAAGAACGTGAACCCCGACATCATGCGGTTCAAGGGACTGGGCGAGATGATGCCGGAGCAGCTGAAGCAGACGACGCTCGACCCGCAGCGACGGCGGTCCCTCCGGGTGACCGTTCCAAACGTGCTCGAGGTCGAGCGAACGCTAACCGACCTGATGGGGAAGGACCCCTCCGCCCGCTACCGGTTCATCACGGAGCGGGCGAAGGATGCGGACTCGCTGGACATTTAGGCGCGCAGCGCCTAGACGTCCAGCGAGTCCGCGAGCGCCGTGGGGAGCCTTCAGCGGTCCGACGTCCTTCGTTCGATGGCAGCCAGGGCGCCGAGGAGGAGCGTCACCTCGCGGCGGCTCGGACGCCCGCGCCGGACGAACGAATCCAGCTCGGCCAGAACGCGATCGGAGTGGCCCTTTCCCGGGTAGCCGCACGAGGCGAGGAGCTGGTGAAGCTGGTCGAGAAGTCGGGAGAGGTCGCGCGAAGGGGCCGGGGCGTCCGTCGTGGCCGGAGGCGCTTTGCGGGCTGGTTGGCCGAGCGCGAGAGAGGCTGCAACGGCCTGGGCGAGGTTCAGCGTCGGGAACGGGGCGGAGGTCGGAAGGGAGAGGCGAGC
>CALFNC010000504.1 GCA_937902605.1 uncultured Acidobacteriota bacterium
CCGAGAACGGCGGCGCCTCCTGGAGGAAGAAGGGGAACACCCCGGAATATTGGTACACGTCCGCCGTCCGTTTCGACCGGAAGAACCCGAGCCGGATCTGGGTCGCGACAAACGACCCGAAGGCGGAAGTGGAGCGCCTCTTCGTCTCGGAGGACGGGGGGGCGAAGTGGAAGGCGATCTCCCGCACCGGCCAGACCGCGAGCGGCGGACTCCCCGACCTCCCCATCCTTTCCTTCGAGCCGGACCGCCGCGACTCGACCGTCCTCTGGGCCGGCAGCTTCATCGGCCTTTACCGCTCCGCCAACGGAGGAGCGACGTGGGAGCGCTACGGCCAGGGGCTCCCGGGCGTGCCTATCATGGGGATCACCCCGGTCGAGGATGGCTCGCGCCTGCGCGTTGCCACCTTCGGCCTTGGCGTCTGGGAGATTGCGACCCCGGCTGCGACGGGCCCGGCGGCGGTCGCAGTTCCCCGGCCGACCGACGCCCCGCAGGCTGCGTTCACCTTCTCGCCTGCCTCTCCGCGCCCCGGGCGCGCCGTCCGCTTCGCGGACGACTCGAAAGAGACGCCGACCTCCTTCTCGTGGGACTTCGGGGACGGGAACACCTCGGAGGACGAGAGCCCTGTCCACATCTTCGACGCGCCGGGGATCTACACCGTCACGCTGACCGCGACGAACGCCTCGGGCTCCTCCGCCGTCTCGAAGGGGCTCGTCCTCGCCTACCCTGACACCGGCACCGGCGACGTCCTGACCTTCCTCCTCCCGGTCGTCCTCACATCGTCCGGCGCCGGCGGCTCCGCCTTCTCGACGGAACTGACGCTGACGAACCGGTCAGGGGCGGCCCTCGACCTCACATTCCGGGCCAGGGGGACCTTCGAGGCCTCCTCTACCTACACGCTCGAGCCCGGCCAGGAAATTCACCCCGACGTCTTCACGTTCCTCCGGGACACCACGGGAATGCCCGTTCCTCGCTCCGAGCCCCTCGTCGCGTCACTCCGGATCGAGATACGGGGCGCCTCCTTCCCGGGCCAGTTCGGCGCTCTCGCACGCGTCACGACGCCGCCGAACGAGGAGCAGGCAAGGCAGGCGGTCAGAGGGCGTTTCGGCCTCTCCTTCTCCGCGACGGCGCTCTCGACCGGCGCCGCGCGAGAGGCGGTCGTCTACGGCCTCCAACAGACCTCCTCCGTCGGGACTTCCGGGTCCCGCTCGAACCTCGCCTGCGTCCACGCCGGCCCCGTGTCGACGAGCCCGATCCGGCTCGAGGTGACCTACCACGACGGCTCGACGGGTGAGGACGATCCCTCGAAGGACTTCCTCGACCTCCTTCCCTTCCAATGGAAGCAGATCGGCGCGCCCCTCGCCTCCCGGGGCATCAGCTCCGGGTGGGCCTCGATCCAGAAGGTATCGGGCGAAGCCCAGTTCGTCTGCTACGGCGTCCTGAACGACAACGTCAATTCCGACGGCGCCTTCCTCCCGATGGTCGTCGCCGACACGCCTTCCGCCGCCACGTCCGTGATGGTGCCCGTCGTGGTCGGGACACCCACGTTCCGCTCCGAACTGACCCTCTCGAACCGGACGAACGACCTGCTCGACTTCTCCCTCGCCCTCGTCTCGACCATCTCGAAGGCCCCCGAGTTCGGCCGCCTGACTCTCGCGCCGGGGGAGCAGCGGGTCTTCCCGGACGTCTTCAAGGAGCTTCCCGCCTGGGGGATCGACGTCCCGCCCGAGACCTTCGCCGGCGCCGTGTACATCAATCTCGAGACGGGGAGCGCCGACGTACCGAACGACCGGCCGACCCGCGAGGCGGAGGACCCGGTGGAACGCGTCAGCGCGACGAGCGCTTACGCCGGAGTCCGCACCTACGCGACGCAGGCGGGGGGCCTCCTGAGCGCCGCATACGGATCTTCGCCGCTGGGCGACGGGGCGGACATCGAGGGGTGGGTTTACGGCCTCCAGCAGACGGGCGAGCGCGACAGGGCCGAGGGGACCCGCTCGAACCTCGCCGTTGTCCACGCCTTGAATGGCGAGGAGGGGCCGCTCGGCCTCGAGGTGACCTACTTCGGACCGGACGGCCGGGAGCTGGGGAAGGAGCCGGAATGCTCTCCCTGCACGCTCGAGCCGGGGGAGTGGAGGCAGTTCAGCGAGCCCCTCGCGAGGTACGGTATCCGGGCGGGCTACGCGCGCGTGCGCCGCGTCAGCGGGACCGACCAGTTCATCGCCTATGGCGTTCTCAACGACCAGCTCAATGGCGACGGCTCGTACCTGGCGATGAACGTGCCGTAGCGCCGAACGCCGCCGTGCCGATCCAATCATATCCGCTTGGACAAGCCGACCCGGTGTTTGATCCAATCGCCGCCAGGATCGTCAC
>CALFNC010000505.1 GCA_937902605.1 uncultured Acidobacteriota bacterium
CTAGGGACGTCCTGCCCCTCGACCTCTACCCGTGGATCGCCTACCCACCGGCCGGGGACTTCCACCCGGCCCCTTCCTTTCGGAGAACGGTATGACGAGTGACGCCTATCACGAACCGCTGGAGCTCCTGTCGGGGGAGACGCGCGAGATGCACCGTGCGATCGTCAGCCTGATGGAGGAGCTGCAGGCAATCGACTGGTACCAGCAACGCGCCGACGCGTGTGCCGATCCACCGTTGAAGGATGTGCTGCTTCACAACAAGAACGAAGAGATCGAGCACGCGACGATGCTGATGGAATGGATCCGGCGTCACAGCGAGCATTTCGATCAGATGCTGCACCGTTACCTGTTCACCGAAGCGCCGATCACCGGTATCGAAAAAGCCGCCGAGGCGAACGGTCCTGCATTTTCGCCCGGTCCCGTGCTCGGTATCGGCGGTATGAAAGGGAAGTGAGCCATGGACCTTTTGAAGCGCAATCAGGCACCGATCACCCCGGAAGCGTGGAAGCAGATCGACGACGAGGCCAAGCGGGTTCTCCAGCTCAATCTGGCGGGACGCAAGCTCGTCGATTTCGACGGTCCGCACGGCTGGCAGTACGCCGCGGTCAACACCGGCCACCTCACCATCCGGACCGACGGCGGTTTCGGCGTGCCATGGGGCGTGCGCGAGGTCGTGCCGTTGATCGAGGTGCGCGTACCGTTCGAGCTGCGGATGTTGGAGCTCGATAACGCATCGCGCGGTGCCGTGATCGATCTTGCAGCGGTCGTGAGTGCCGCGGAGAAGACCGCGCACGCCGAAGATACCGCGATCTTCAACGGCTTCAAGGCCGGCGGCATCGAAGGCATCATCCCCACGAGCCCGCATCCGGCGCTCACCATCCCGGACGATTACGCGCACTATCCGTCCCTCGTCGTGAACGCCGTCGAGACGCTGAGGCGCGGCGGTGTCAATGGGCCCTATGCGTTGGCGCTCGGACCGACCTGTTACGCGGGATTGGCCCAGGCCGCGGAGGACGGCCACCCGATCCGCGAGCGCGTCGAGCACTTCCTCGACGGGCCCATCGTGCTGGCACCAAACATCGACGGCGCCGTGCTGCTCTCGCATCGCGGCGGCGACTATCAGCTGAGCGTGGGACAGGACCTGTCCATCGGATACGCGGGCCGCGACAAGGAGACGGTCTACCTCTACCTGACCGAGTCGTTCGCCTTCCGCGTGCTGGAGCGCGCCGCGGCCGTGTACCTGAAGCCGAAGAGCGGCAAGAAGTCACGATGAGCTACATAACCGTCGGTAAAGAGAACTCCGGCAATATCGATCTCTACTACGAGGACCACGGGACCGGAACGCCCGTCGTGCTGATTCATGGCTGGCCGCTGAGCGGCAGTTCCTGGGAGAGGCAGGTGCCGGCACTGCTCGAAGCCGGTTACCGGGTCATCACCTACGATCGAAGGGGTTTCGGAAGCTCCAGCAAGCCGACCTCAGGCTACGACTACGACACCCTGACCTCCGACCTGCACAAGCTCATGACGAACCTCGACCTGCGTGATGCGGCGCTGGTGGGCTTTTCGATGGGAGGAGGCGAGGTAGCGCGGTATTTCGGCGCGTACGGCTCCGAGCGCGTGAGCAAGGCGGTCTTCATGGCCGCAGTTCCACCATTCCTCCTGAAGACGCCCGAAAATCCGGCGGGCGTGGATGGGACCGTCTTCGAAGGAATCAGCCAGGCCATCGCCGCCGACCGTCCGGCATTTCTCTCCAAATTCTTCGCCGACTTCTACAACGTCGACATCCTGAGGGGCAAGAAAGTCAGTGACGAGATCGTCCGGCTCGGCTGGAACGTCGCCGCCAGCGCCTCCCCTGTGGGGACCCTGGCTTGCGTGCAGGAGTGGCTGACCGACTTCCGGGAAGATCTCAAACGGATCAACGTGCCGACCCTGGTCGTCCATGGTGACGCCGACCGGATTCTGCCCCTCACGGCCACGGGACGGCGCATGCCTGAGTTTGTCAAAGGCAGCCGGCTGGTGGTCGTGGCGGGCGGGCCGCACGGTCTGAACTGGACTCATGCCGGGGAAGTGAACCGCGAGCTGTTGACTTTTCTTTCGAAGGGACGCTAAAGACGAGAACTGTAGGGGTGCAATGGGAATTGCGGCTGGGAATTTCGGCCCGTCCTGGCGCTCGGAGACCAGTGCTTCTCCTCTGCTCTTGCGCTAGGCGCCCGCGCACGTCGGCCCACTCCGGCAGGAGATTCGGAGATTTTTACTCAATAAAATTGAAGCCGTTATTCAACAAAATCAAGCACTTCTCCGACCGCTTTCTTCCTGTCGTTTCTACGCGCCAGAGCCCCCGTCAATTCCCATTGCACCCCTACATAGACGGGCATTCTGGCCGGACGGGGGATGTGGGGGTGCAATGGGAATTGCCGGA
>CALFNC010000506.1 GCA_937902605.1 uncultured Acidobacteriota bacterium
CAGACGACACTCGGACCCGGTCGGCAGCTCGTCATCCCGGACACCATCGCGTATCTCAGGACGCAGGGTCTGCCGATCCCGGCGGACGGGTCCGACCAGGGGGGAACGCTGCTCGTGACCTTCAGCGGCCTCTCCTCGGACACCGCGGCCTTCGCCTCCGCGCGGACCACGACCCCTTCGGGCCCGGGGCGCGCGGGCCTCTCTTATGCCGGCGTCCGGGTGGACGACGTGAACGTGCAGGACGGGGTCCAGACGGCGTCGAGCTGGCTCTATGGCCTGCGCGAGAGAAGCGCCGACCGGACGAACCTGGCCCTCGTGAACGCCAGCACGGCTTCCGCGATCACCCTGGCCGTCACCCTGTTCAACGGCACGGGAACCGGGAGCTACGTCCTCTCCCCGAACATCTCGCTCGGACCGGGTCAGTGGACCCAGATCAACCAGGTCCTCTCCCAGGCGGGTTTCACCACGGGATACGCCCGCATCGACCTCCTCTCCGGTTCCGGCCCATACTTCGCCTACGCCGCCTTCGCCGATAACGTCACGAACGACGGCTCGTTCGTCCCCCCGGGGACCGGCATCCCCCTCACGGAGGTCCTGTGTCTCCCCGTCTTGGTGGAGACGTCGGTCTACCAGAGCGAGCTCGTCCTGACGAACAGCAGTTCGGCCCCGCTGACAGCCACGCTCACCTACACGGAGTCGCTCTCCCCGACTCTCGGGAGCGGAGGCAGCGTGCCCCTATCCCTCGCGGCGGGAGAGCAGCAAATCATCCCGGCCGCGATCAATTTTCTCCGGCAAAAGGGCATTTCGATCGGACCGATAGGCGCCGCCTCCTACGCGGGCAGCCTGTCCGTGAGGTTCCAGACGGGCGGGACCCTCTCGAGCGGATTCGCGGGGGCGAGAACGTCCTCTCCGGCGCAAGGGGGCGGCGAATACGGCGTGTTCTATCCGGCGTTCGGCGTCGCCGAATCGGCCACGGCCGAAGCCTGGGTCTTCGCGCTGCAGCAGACGTCCAGCACCCGGGCGAACCTCGCCGTCACGAATGTGGGCGACGTGGGGGGCAACATCACGTTCCATCTCGAGGTGTACGACGGGAACACGGGCCAGCTCGCCGGAACCTCCGCGGTCACGACGCTGGGCCCCCTCGCCTGGCTCCAGCTCGACGAGGTTCTGGGTGGATTCGGGGTGTCGAACGGCTTCGTGCGGGTCGTCCAGACCGCGGGGACCGATCACTTCCTCGCATACGGCGTCGTCAACGACGGGGCGACGCCGACGAGCGGGGGCACGAACGACGGGAGCTTCCTCGCGTTCTGCAACCGCTGACGAAGGTCCGGACGACGGCCGGGAGCCTGGTCGTATGAGGGACTCAAGCGCTCAGGATCTTTTCCGCCTCCATCCTGTCGACGTCCATGATGTAAGTGATGCCGGAGACCGCGGCGGACTCCCTCGTGAGGGCGGCGATGTCGTCACGGGAGATGTGGAGGCAGGAGATTGAGGAGGGCTAGTGGTCCCGCCCGAGCGCCTTGAGGAGCTGAGCACGGGCCTGTGCCATCGTGTACTCGGCCTGCACCCCTTGCTGACCCGCGCTCGTCAGCGCCACCTGCGCGTCCGACAGCTCGAGGATGCTCCCGACGCCGGTCTCATACCGGCCCTCGGCGAGACGCAGCTGCTCCCTGGCGTTCACGAGAGCCTCTTCCGCGGCCACGATCGTTTCCTTCGCAGCCCGGACCGCCAGGCGGGCCTGCTCCACCTCGAACCGGATCTGCTGGCGCTCGATCTCGGCCTGTGCCCGGATCGACTCCAGGTTCGCCTTCGCCTCGTTCACCTGCCCGCGCGTCAGCCCTCCCAGGAAGATCGGCACGGAGACGCTCAACAGCGCGTTCCAGTTCCAGGTCAGCTGGCTCATCGAGACGCCCGCTTCGGCGAGGCCCGTGGAGGCCCCTAGGCTTGGTCCGTAGGCGCCCTGGAACGACCGGATAGTCAGGAGCTGGGCGTCGATCTGCCGGGCGAAGACCGAGAGCTCCGGACGGGCCTTCACGGCCTCGCCGAGGAGAGCGTTCGTCGTCCCTTCCTCACCCTCGATCGCCGGCGCCGGCGCGTCGGCCACGTCGTAGTCCGCCGGCCCGTCCACTCCCATCGCCTGGTTCAGCTGCGCCTTCGCCGTGTCGTAGCCGTTCTCGGCAGTGATGAGCTGGACGCGGGCATTCGCGACGGCCGTCCGGGACTGTGCGAGGGCGATCGGGGCCTGCGTCCCGACCTCGACGAACCCTTCGGTCTGCTCGAGGTGCTTCTTCTGGTTTGCAAGCGTCTGTTTTGCCACATCGACCAGGCCCCGCGCAGCCCGCGCCTGGAAGTAGGCGGTCCTGGCCGTGAAGAGGACCTGGGAAAGGGTCGTGCGCTCGCTCTCCTCCTGCGATGCCAGGGACGCCTGGGAAGAGTGCCACCTGCTCCGGGTCTGCCCGAAGTCGTAGAGAAGGACGCTCGCGTTGAGACCGAAACTGAAGTAGTTGAACGAGTCCAAGCTCTCGATGCCACTCGACCCGGAGAGGGAGCTGGGGAGCGAGCCGGGGCGGCTCGTGTAATTGGCGGTGGTCCGCTGGTAGTTGCCGCTGCCCGTGACCTGCGGCAATAGCGGCGCGAGCGCCTCGTCGACCCGGGCGGAGGCGGCGGCGCTGACCGCGGTCGCCTGGCGGATCTGTGGGTGACGGCTCCGGGCCGTCTGGATCGCCTCTTCCAGCGTCAGGACGCGGGAGGCCGAGGCGGGGGCGGCAGCGGGGATGGCTGTGGGGACCGTGGCAGCCGCCGCGGGGGGCGCCGCGACGAGAGCGAGGGCGACAACTAGGAGACCTGAAACCATCATTCGAACCTCAGGGCGTCAATCGGGTCGAGCTGCGAAGCCTTTCGAGCGGGGTAGAGACCGAAGACCACCCCGACGAGGGCGGAGAAGATGACGGCGATGAGGATGATATCGGGACGGACCAGCACCGGCCAGCCGAACTGGTCTGCCAGGCGGCGCGCCGTCAGGAGGCCGAGGGCGATCCCGATCAGGCCGCCCGCGATCGAAAGCGTGAGGGCCTCGACCAGGAACTGCGCCAGGATGTTCCCCGGGTTCGCCCCCACTGCCATCCGGACGCCGATCTCCCGCGTTCGCTCGGTCACCGAGACCAGCATGATGTTCATGATCCCGATGCCGCCGACGAGGAGGGAGACCGCCGCGATCGAGGCGAGGAGCGTCGTGAGGGTCTTCGTCCCCTCCTGCTGGGCGGCGGCCAGCTCCGTCAGGTTCCGGATGGAGAAGTCGTCGTCGGCCCCGGGGCGGATGTGGTGCCGGTCACGCAGCAGATTCGTCACCTGTTTCTCGGCTTTGTCGGTCGCGGAAGACGACTCCGCCCCGATGTAGATCGTGCCGGAGATGTATTGCTGGAGGCCCCCCTGGATCTTCGTCTGGAACGCCTTGAGCGGGACGAAGGCCGCGTCGTCGTAGTCCTGCCCGGTCGGTGACTGCCCCTTCTTCGCGAGGACCCCTTTCACCTCGAAGGGGACGTTCTTGATCCGGACGAGCTGCCCGGTAGGGTCGGCGTTGGCACCAAACAGCTTATCGGCCACCGTCTGGCCCAGGAAGACGAACTTGGAGCCGCTCTCGACGTCGGAATCGGTCATTGCCGACCCGAACGCGATCGGCCAGTTCCGGATCTGGAAGTATTCGGTCGTGGTCCCGTAGACGCTCGTCCCCCAGTTCTGGTCCTCGGAGAGGAGCTGGGCGCTGGACCGGAGCTGGGGCGCCGCGTACTTGATCGTCGGGACCTCCGTGCGGATCGCCCGGAGGTCGTCCCAGGTCAGCGTGGGGAGGCTGCCGAAGCCGCCGCGCTGACCGCCCGCGCTCGTGGATCCGGGGAGGACGACCAGAAGGTTGGAGCCCATCGACGCAAAGGACTCCTCGACGCGGGCCTTGGCCCCCTCGCCGATCGCCACCATGGCGATGACTGCCGAGACGCCGATGATGATGCCCAGGGTCGTCAGGAAGGAACGGAGCTTGTTCCGGAGGAGCGCCCGGATCGCCACGCGGAAAGTCTGGAGGATGTTCAAACGGGCACAGCCTTCACCGGCTCCTGCCGGACGTCCGACTGGATCCGTCCGTCCCGCATCATGATGACCCTGGCCGCGTAGCGCGCGATGTCCGGCTCGTGCGTGACGAGAACTACGGTCATCCCGGAGGTTCGGAGCTCCTGGAAGATCGCCATCACCTCGACGCTCGTCACAGAGTCGAGGTTACCGGTCGGCTCGTCGGCCAGGATCACCTTGGGGCTGGCGACCAGGGCCCGGGCGATGGCCACCCGCTGCTGCTGCCCCCCCGACATCTGGTTGGGGGGGTGGTCCATCCCGTC
>CALFNC010000507.1 GCA_937902605.1 uncultured Acidobacteriota bacterium
GGTGGGCGCCTCGACGTCCGCCTCGCGCGTCTCGATCTCGCCGAGCCGGCAGTCGTGGTTGGTCCGGTGTTCGCGGTCGTCGGTCATTCCCTCATCTTTAGCGGGAGCGGGCATGTCAGGTCGGTCGGAGCGCCTGTCCCCCGATCGCCATCGCCTCGAGCCGCGCGATCCGCTCCTCGGTCGCCGGGTGGGTGCTGAACAGCTTTGCCATGCCGCCGCCGGCGAACGGGTTGATGATGAAGAGGTGCGCGGTGGCCGGCGACCCGGCCTGCATCGGGATCTCCTTCTTCCACGCCTCCAGCTTCCGGAGGGCGTTCGCGAGGTAGATCGGGTTCCCGCTGATCTCGGCCCCCGCGTCGTCCGCCAGGTATTCGCGGGAGCGGGAGATGGCCATCTGGATCAGCATCGCGGCGAACGGGGCGACGATCATGGCGACCAGGGCGGCGATCGGGTTGCCCCCCTCGTCGTCGTCCGAGTGCCGGCCTCCGAGCATCGCCCCCCACATCGCCATGGTCGCGAGATGGCTGATGGCACCGGCGATCGTGGCCGCGATCGCCATGATGAGCGTGTCGCGGTGCTTCACGTGCCCCAATTCGTGCCCGAGGACGCCCGAAAGCTCGTTGCGGTCGAGGACCCGCAGGATCCCCTGCGTCACCGCCACCGCAGCATGCTCGGGGTTCCGGCCGGTCGCGAAGGCGTTCGGCGCCTCTTCCGGAATGATGTAGACCTTCGGCATCGGGAGCCCCGCCCGCTGCGTCAGCTCGGCGACGATCCGGTACAGCTCCGGCGCCTCGGCCTCGGTGACGGGCTGGGCGTGGTACATCGCGAGGACGATCTTGTCGGAGAACCAGTAGCTCCCGAGGTTCATCACGGCGGCGAAGATCAGGGCGAGCATCATGCCGCCCCGTCCGCCGAGCATCTGCCCGATCGCGAGGATGAGGGCCGTCATGGCCGCGAGGAGGACGAACGTCTTCAGACGATTCATATGCTGAATTTACGACGAAACGGGGTTCAGAGTTTCGCGGGCGCCTCCGGGAACGGTCGTCTCGTCGCGTCCAGGTACGCGTCAAACGTCTTCTGGTCGTAGCAAACGAAGTAGACCCGTTCGAAGGTCCGATTCGTCTTCAGCTCCTCTAGCGTCTCGCGGACCGCAATCTTGCAGGCCCTCTCGAGGGGGAAGCCATAGGCTCCGGTGCTGATCGAGGGGAAGGCGATGGTCTTGAAGCTCTTCTCCCGGGAAATCGCGAAGCAGCTCCGGTAGGCCCTAGCCAGCGCGTCGTCCTCGCCGCCAGCTCCGCCGCGCCAGACCGGGCCGACGGTATGGATGACCCATCGGGCCGGGAGGTGATACCCCTTCGTGATTCGCGCTTCGCCGGTGGGGCATCCGCCGAGGGTCCGGCACTCCTCGAGCAGCTCCAGCCCCGCGGCCGCGTGGATCGCCCCGTCGACGCCTCCCCCGCCGAGGAGCGAAGAATTGGCAGCGTTCACGACCGCATCCACGTCCATTCCGGAGATGTCTCCCCTGACGACGGTCACCCTGGGTGGCATCGGCCCTCCGTTCGACCTGACGACTCGTTCATTCGGCCGGCCGCACCTCGAAGAGGGTGTCCGGCAGCTTCCTTCTCTCGTATGACAGGTACTCGACAACGGTGGTCCCCGGCCTCAGGGCGTCCACGATCGTCATCTTCGCGAGGACAGCCTTTCCGTCCTGCTTCCGGTAGGCGTCGAAAGTAACCTCGCGCGCCGTCCGCCCGGAGCTCAGCAGGAAGACCGCCTTCCGGTAAAGCGAGTCCTTGCGGTCGACCCAGAGGCGGACGATGGGGAACGACGGGCTCCTCCCCTTCCGCGCATTCAGGCGGAAGACGTCGCACTCCAGGCCGTCGAGCGTATCGGGCCGCTCGATCACGGCGTCGTAGTCCTCGGCGAAGCGGATGCGGGAGACATCCGACACGGCGAATCCGCCCGAGACCCGCTGGCTCTTCGGCACCTTCACCGGCCGCGCCTTCGGGAAAAGGAGCCAGGTGTCCGGGCCGTTCATCACGAGCGCCTTTCCCTCGTCCTCCGGCTCCAGGAACCGGATCCGCGTCCGGTCGCGCCC
>CALFNC010000508.1 GCA_937902605.1 uncultured Acidobacteriota bacterium
CCTCTTCGCCCCGGCCCCCCGCGAGCTGGCCGCACAGAACGAGCGTTCCGGCAAAGAGGAGGCCAGCCACGAGCGGGATCGGCATGACGCCGATCAGAAAGTACGAGACGAGGAGCCGGCTCCCGACCCGCCAGAGGAGGCTCCGGATCAAATACCGGGCGGCGCTGACGGCGAAGACCGGACCGGCCAAAACGACCAGAAGGATCGCCACCGCCCCCAAGAAGCCGTGATTCGCGCTTCCCCGGAGGAGGACGAGCAGGCCGATCCCGAGGGCGGAGAGGACCGCCGAGACCCGAAAGGTCCGGCTCAGCGTCACCGGGGCGGCTCTCCGGCGGCGCCGAACTCTGCCAGGACCCGGGCTGTCGCGCTCCCGAGGGCCGGGGCGCGGCGGGCGGCGTCGGCGCCGGGGATCCATTCCTGGTGAACCGCATCGGCGACCGTGAGAACCGGGCTGACCGGGAGGGCGAGGCGTCCCGCAAGCTCGACCCAGTGCTGGGCCGGGTGCTGCAGAAAGATCCGCTCCACTTCGGCCGCGGCGGCCGCTCCGCGCGGCCCGGTGTCGAGCCCGTCGCCGGCGAGGTGCGGGAGGCCGAGCGCCCCGGCCAGCGTCACCCAGAACTTCGGCTCGAGAGCGCCGACCGCGATCGAGGTCCCGTCCGCGCATGTGTAGAGCCGGTAGGCGGGCGCCTGGCCGGTGAGGACGCCGTCGAGGACCCCACCGCCTCCGGCGCGGGCGTCGGCCATCGCCCAGGTCAGGAACGGGAGCGGTCCCGTGACGAGAGGCTGCTCGACGTGCGACCCACGGCCGGTGCGGCTACGGAGGTGAAGAGCGGCGACGACGGCGGTCGCCGCGCGGAGCCCGGTGCCGACGTCGGAGACCTGGATCCCCGGCACGGTCCCTGGCGAGAGGCGGGAGAGGAGCCCGGTGACGGCGACGAGATTCAGGTCGTGAGCGATCCGCTGGCCCCAGCTTCCGCCGGTCGGAAACCCCGGCAGCGAGCAGGTGACGAGCATCGAGCTCCGGTCCCTCAGCCCGGAGAGCCCCAGTCCCCACTTCTCGAGCGTCCCCGGACGAAAGCTCTCCACCAGGAGGTCGGCATGGCGGGCGAGGCTCCGGACGGCAGAGGCCCCCGCCTCGGTCCGAAGATCGAGCGTGACCGACTCGACGCCGTGGAAGAAGGCGTGGAAACCGGCGCCGACGCCATCCACGAGAGGCGGGGTCGAGCGCATGTAGTCGCCCCCCGACGGGTCCTCCATCTTGACGACCCTCGCGCCGAGGTCCAGGAGCGTGCGGATCAAGACCGCCCCCGGGAGCATCCGGGAGAGGTCGAGGACCAGGAAGCCGTCCAGCGGAAGCGGTCCGCTCATCGGCCGGCCACCGGCCGGAAGGCCTTCGTATACTTCATCATCGCCGCCACGTTCGAGACCTTCACCTTCCCCATGAGGAAGGCGGTCTCAGGATTTTGCCTCCCGGTCTCGATGTCGAGATAGACCTTCTCCGTCGTCTGGACGACACAGTCCGCGGTGCCCGTCAGACCCTCGGAGACGCTCACGGAGGCCCCATCGATCGCCACGGTCCACTCGGGATGCGCCGACTCCCGGAAGCGGAAGTGGAACCGGCTCCTCCAGTCGATCGTCTTCTCCGGCCGGTGACGGAGCGGGAGCGCCTGGAAGAAGCCGGGAAGATCGGTCGGGATGGTCGCGCCGGCCGGACCGGACGCTGCAGCTGACGGCACAGGCGGCACGGGCGGCACAGGCAGCACAGGCAGCGCGGGCTCGGGCGCCGCCTGCGCCAAACCGGCCTCGCGGGATGCAGTCGTCTGCGCTTCCTCCGCCATGCCGGTCTCCTCGAGATCCTCGACCGGCGCGAAGGCGACTCCGTCGATGTCGGTTTTCCCGATGATCTCGCGCATGATCTCGCTCGTCCCGGCGGCGATCGTGGAGGCGCGGGCGTCGCGGTAGAAGCGCTCCATCGGGTACTCCTCGACGTAGCCGAAGCCACCGTAGAACTGGAGGCACTCGTCCACGAGCCGCTTGTTCAGCTCGGTCGCGAGGAGCTTCGACATCGCCGACTCGCGGATGGCGGGCTCTTTGTTCTCGAGAAGCCACGCGGTGTGGTAGACGAGCTGCCGCGCCGCCTCCAGCTCCGTCGCGAGGTCGGCGAGCCGGTGGCGCAGGGCCTGGAAGCGATTGAGCGGGCGCCCGAAGGCGGTCCGGCTCTCCATGTACTTGAGGGTCTCCTCGAGCGCGAGGACCGAGCTGCCGATGCCGATCGCGGCCGTCACCAGCCGCTCGACGGCAAACGTCTCCATGATGTAGTAGAAGCCGCGGCTCTCGCGTCCGATGAGGCCGCTAGCCGGCACGCGGACGCTCTCGAAGACGATCTCGGCGGTATCGGATGAGTGCCACCCCATCTTCCGGAGCCGGTTCGTCCGGATGCCTGGGAGATCGGAATCCATGGCGATCAGGCTGATACCGCCGGCCCCCGCGTCGCGGTCGGTCTTGACGGCGACGACGTAGAAGTCGCCCTCGACGCCGTTCGTGATCCAGGTCTTGGCCCCGTTGATCACCCACTCATCAGCGTCCCGGACGGCCGTCGTCCGGATCGCGGCCACGTCCGAACCGGTGTCCGGCTCCGAGATGGCGATCGCTCCGACCTTCTCTCCAGTGATCGACGGGACGAGGTAGCGTCGCTTGAGGGCATCGGTCCCGCGCCGGAAGAGCGCGCCGGTCGCGATGAACTGCTGGACGGAGACGGCCGCGCAGAAGCCGCCCATTCGCGACCGCGGAAGCTCCTCGAGGAACGCAAGCGCGTGAAAGAGGCCCGCCCCCGACCCTCCCAGCGCCTCGGGGAAGAGGATCCCCAGAAGTCCCATCTCTCCCATCCGCCGCCAGATCGAACGGGGGATGCGGCGGGCGGCCTCCCACGCGTTGGCGTGAGGCGCCACCTCGCTCTCGATGAACTGACGGACCGTCTGGCGAAAGAGCTCGTGCTCCTCGCCGAAGTAGATCGACTTCATCCTTGCTCCTCCCCTGCCGAGGCGTACATCCCGTCGAGCATTTTCTTCCACGCGGCCTCGATCACGCGCCGCTTCAGCTTGAGGGTGAAGGTGAGCTCTCCGGCCTCCTGCGTGAAGTCGCGGGGGAGGATGCGGAACTCCTTCACCTGCTCGAACCGGGCCAGGAGCGCGTTGACCGCGATGATCTCCTGGTGGATCGCCTCGCGGAGCTCGGCGTCGTCTGCGGGCCGCCCGGCGAGATCGGGGTGCGCGAGAGCGAGGGCCTCGAGATCGAGCGTCAGGAGCGCGACGAGGTACGGGCGGCGATCTCCGTGGAGCATCGCGTTGGAGATCAGTGGCTGCCTCCGAAGAAGCGCCTCCACCTTCTGGGGTGCGATCTTCTTTCCCCCCGCGGTGATGATCATCTCCTTCTTCCGGTCGGTGATGTACCAGAAGCCGTCGGCGTCCACGTGCCCGATGTCGCCGGTCCGGTAGAAGCCGTCCTCCGACAGGGCATCGTGCGTCGCCGCCTCGTTGCGGAAGTACTCGGCGAAGACGTTCTTTCCCCGGATCAGCAGCTCCCCGTCCTCCGCAACCGCCACCTCTACTCCCGGGAGAGGATGCCCCACCGAGCCGAACCGGAAGGCGGCCGGGGTGTTGATCGTGGAAGGGGCCGAGGTCTCTGTCGCCCCCCACCCCTCGAGGACGAGGATGCCGGCGGCGTGGAAGAACCTCGCCACCTCGGCGGAAAGCGGAGCTCCACCGCAGAGGAGGAGGCCCAAGCGGCCCCCGAGCCCCGCCCGGATCTTCGAGAAGACGAGACGGTCGAAGAGCCCGCGGCGGATGGCTAGTCCGAGCGGGATGGACTCCCCCCGCTCGGTTCGCCGGCTCC
>CALFNC010000509.1 GCA_937902605.1 uncultured Acidobacteriota bacterium
AGGTATGAGTGGATGCCGTCCCGCCAGGGGTCCCGGAACGCCTTGACCTGCTCCGGCTCACGGGTGATGTGAGAGGCGTTTCCGTCCTTTACGTCGCGGCTCGTCGTGGACCACTGAAAGTTGCTGTTGAACTTGATCCCATACGGCGGGTCGATGTAGATGCACTGGACCTTCCCGCGCAATCCCTCCCGCTCGGCTAGGCTGGCCATCACCTGGAGAGAGTCGCCCAGGATCATCCGGTTCGACCAGTTCTGGTCGTGGTGGTAGAAGTCGGTCTTGTCGGCCCCCTCGGGAGCACCGTTGAAGTCCGCGAAGAGATCGACCTGGTCGTTCGCGGCCTCCTTACGCTCACGGGCCTGGCGCATCAGGTCATCCACCAGAACCTTCGGATGGACCTTCTCCTGGATGTAGAGGGGCGGGGCAGGGACAACCAGGTCGCTCCAGTCCGCCTGGTCCTTCCCGCGCCAGACAAGCTGGGGGTCGAGGTCCCGGTTCCGGCGTTCGTAGGCGACCTGCACGGGGCTCTTCGCCTCCGCCTGGACGACCGACTGGTACTCGGCGGTGGGAATGTTCCTGCGCTTTTCGTCCGTGTGTCGCAGGGTCTCGACTGTCTTTCCGGCGGCCCGTTTTGATCCGGACTTCCCAGCCTTCTTGGCCATCGTCTAGTTCCCCTTGGCCTGGGGGGCTGCGGGCAGGGAGGGGCTGACCATCGTGTCGAACGCCTTCTTCATCCTCTCCCCCAGGTCCGTCTCGATGTCGTACATCTGTGTCAGCTCGGCGAAGGCCCATCGTCCGAAGGTCCCGAGGTGGTTAACGCCTGGAACCCAGTAGGTATCCATGGTGGTCTTCTTCTCCTTCGCATCCTCGCGCCGGTAGCCCTTGATCTCGACGACGAGGTGGAGGGGATCTTCCTTCCCGTGTCCGTCGTCCACGACCAGGATGAAGTCCGGACGGTATCGCCGCTTCTCCAAGCCGAACCGGTAGGGAACTTCAAACCCCATGTTCTGATTCTTGACGTAGGCCAGGACATTGGGATGCGACTCAGCCACCCGGCATAGCTCGCCCTCCCAGTCGCTATCGAGGATCGCCCAGTTCACATGGCACCGGTCAGGATGGGTCTTCCACCGATCCTCACGAGAGGTGGCGAAGCGGACGTGGATGGTGGAGCCGACGGGGTTATAGGGTTCCAGGATCGCCTTGATCGGCCGCTCCCCCTGGTGAGCCAGGGTGATGGCGGCCGTGATCCGCTCGCAAGCCATGTCGGCCAATTGCGGGTAGGCCAGAAGAGCCGGGCGCGTATCGCCCTTGCATTCCAGATGGTGGTCGAGCCACTCCTTCGTTATCCGTTTCAGCTGATTGAAAAGGTGGCTCTTCGGCTCGTCCTGGGAGTCCTTCCACTTCGTGTAGAGCAGCCTCCTCGTGAGGTTGAAGAGGACGGTGGAAGGGCGCATCTGGTCGAGCCGTTCCAAGTTCAGATTAACCCCTTCGCCGATGATGCCTTCGTTCCGGGTTTCCGTCGGCCCGACGAGGTCAGGCGTGAGGACGAGGGTCGAGTCATCGGTGAATTGAGCCCGGAGCCTTTCTTCAGGTAGCTCTACCCGGTATCCAGCCACGCGGGGGAAACGGATCTCCAAGGCGTCACGTTCCGGGGAGACCGCGAGGACCCAGATCGTCTCCCTGGGGGACTGTGGCGGGGCGAGGACCGGCTTGGCCGTGAAATTGAACGGGATGCCCAGGATGTCGGCGTACTCGGCGGTAAAGAGGTTGTCCTGGTTCAGCTCGTAGGACTGGCGTCGAAGAGCCCGTCCGACAACCTGCTCGCAGAGGAGCTGGGTCCCGAAGGCCCGGACACCCAGGACATGGGTAACGGTGTTCGCGTCCCACCCTTCGGTCAGCATGGAGACCGAGACGACGCACCGGATGGAGGCCCCGAGTCTCCCTTCTCGCCCCACCGTATTCGTGACCTCACGGAGAAGGTCCTGGTCGGTGATTGTGTCCGCCGCCTGGAGGTCTCCGGTTCGCTCAATGATGTCTCGGCGGAACCTCACGATCTCGTCAGACGCCATGGTCCGGAACTCGTCGTCCAGGGCCTCGCCACTTTCGAGCTGCTCGCTGTCGATCAGGAGGGTCACCGGGCGGGGGAGCGGGTTGCCGTACTCGTCGAAGTTGCGGAACAGGGGGAGCTGACCGTTTACAAGGGTGGAGCGGCCATCTTCCAGCTTCTGCCAGAAGCCGGAAATGTAGTCGTAGACGAGCTTGGAGGTGGATGTGTTGTTACAGACCACGATGAAGCAGGGGGGAATCTTTTTCCCCGCCTTCTCCCACAGCTCGTGGGTCTTTTCGTAGTGGCCGTAGAGAGCTTCGATGGCTGTCCGGAGGCGCGTCGGCAGATCGAGCGGGTTTAGGCCGCCTCCGGCCTTCCCCCGCCCCTTCCTTGGCATGTCCTTCCGGATGTTCTCCCAGAGGTTCCGGAACATCGGCATGTCGGTTCCAGGGATGTTCTCGGCGACGGGGACCCGGGGCAGTTTCACGATCCCGCTCTCGATGGCGTCCATCAGCGAAAAGTCGGTCATCGTCCAGGGGAAGAGGGTTCCCTCTCGGTAGCCCGAGCCGCTGAGAAAGAACGGGGTGGCGGAGAGGTCGATCACGCGGGCGATCCCCAGAATCCTGGCTACGGCTTCAAGTCCCGAGATCCAGACTCGGGCGGCCTGGTTCCTCCGCTCCGCCTCCTTCTTCTCGTCCCCGGTAAGTTCCTCGTCGTCGGGCTCCAGATGCTTCTCCCGGTAACAGTGATGGGCCTCGTCGTTCAGGACGAGGATGTTCTTCATCCCCATCAGCTCCGGCATGACCCGCTGGAGCATCTGGCCCTCGGTTTCGAGGGTATC
>CALFNC010000510.1 GCA_937902605.1 uncultured Acidobacteriota bacterium
GCCGTCCTCCTTCGCGAGCACCTGGCGATCTTCGTGAACGTCGAGACCGACGAGGCGACTGTCGGCGCGGGCTCGGAGCTTCCGCAGAGCGAGCTGGACGCCCTGCTCGACTCCAATGTCGAGGAGATGGAGCTCTCGGTTCGGAGCGCGAACTGTCTCAAGAACGCGGGCATCCACAGCCTGCGGGAGCTGGTCCAGAAGTCCGAGCGCGAGATGCTCGAAACGAAAAACTTCGGGCGCAAGAGTCTGAACGAGATCAAGGAGATCCTCCGCGAGAAGGGGCTGGCGTTCGGTATGAACCTGACGGCCCCGAACGGCGCGGGGCGCTGAGGAGCCGTCGATGCAACATAACCGTGCAGGCCGCAAACTCGGTCGGACGACCGCTCACCGGCGCGCCCTGTTCCGCAATCAGCTCGCGTCCCTTCTGAAGCACGAGCGGATCACGACGACGCTCCACAAGGCGAAGGACCTCCGTCCGCTCGCCGAGAAGATAGTGACGCTGGGGAGGCGGGGAGGCCTCTACGCCCGGCGCCTCGCCCTGAAGAGCGTCCCGGAGGCCGAGGTGATCCAGCGTCTCTTCGACGAGATCGCTCCCCGCTTCAAGGAACGGGTTGGCGGGTATACGCGGATCCTGAAGCTCGGCCGGCGGCCCGGCGACGGGGCGGAGATGGCAATCATCGAGTTCGTCGACTACGACTTCGCCGAGCGCCGCGCCAAGAAGGTCGCCACGGAGAAAGCGGCTGCCGAGAAGAAAGAGACCCTCCTCGAGAAGGCCAAGAAGCTCGTGACCGGCAAGGCCGGTTCCGAGAAGGCGGCCGGGGACGAGGCGGCGGCGGGCGAGAAGCCCAAGGCCGAGAAGAAGGCGAAGGCAGAGAAGGCCCCGAAGGCTCCCAAGGCTTCGAAAGCGCCCAAGGCTTCGAAAGCGCCCAAGGCCCAGAGGCCAGCTTCCGGCGGAAAGAAGGGGCCCACGAAGGGCGGCACTCCGCGGAAGGTCGGCGGAGGCTGATCGGCTCCGGACGAACGTCCGTTCTTCCAGAGAATGTCGGGGCTCCGGGAAACCGGGGCCCTGTTCTTTTTCACACGGGAGCGGAAAGCACTCGCTCGATCTCTTGGATTAGCGACCGCGTCGAGAAGGGCTTCGTGATGTAGGCGCTGGCCCCGAGCGCGAGACCCTGGTCCCGGTCGGAGGAGAGGCTCCGAGCGGTCAGCATGATGACCGGGACAGCCGACGTGGCTGGGTTCTCCTTCAAGATGCGGCAGAGGTCGAGGCCCGTCAGGCCGTGCGACAGCGAGATGTCGAGAAGGACGAGGTCGGGGCTCTCCTCGCGGACCAGTCGGAGGGCTTCCTCGCCGCCGCTGGCCTCGAGGGGGACCATCCCGGAGAGGCGTAGCTTGAAGCTGAGAATCTTGACGATGTAGGGCTCGTCGTCGACGACGAGAACCTTCCGTCCCGTGAGAGAGAAGGCCGCTCCGATCACGCCGGACAGTCTACTGCCTTCCCGCGGGCGACTCCCCCCGGAGGAGGAGGACCACGGCTGCGGCGGTGCGCCGGTCATGAGTGATCGTGACGTGGGCCGCCCCTACCGACAGGTGCCGGGCGCGCTCCAGTGCCCTCCCGAGAAGGGCGAGCCGGGGAGGTCCGCCCGGACCCCGGACGATCGCGATCTCACAGAAGGCGACGCCGCTCATCCCGGTTCCCAGCGCCTTCATCGCAGCTTCCTTGGCGGCGAAGAGCCCGGCGACGTGCTCGGCGTAGGCAGGCGAGGACGGCGCTCGCCGGATCTCGCCCGCGAGGAACAGACGGGCGGTGAACCGTGGACCGTGGCGGGTGATCGCGTCCCGGATCCGGGAGATCTCGCAGAGGTCGATCCCCACCCCCGCGACGGCCGTCCCGTGGGGGAGAGCGTCGGAAAGTGTGACGAGGGGGGTGGAGGCGGTCATGCTTCCTTCTGACGGCGCCATGCCTCGACCTGCCGGATGGCCACGAAGAGGTGAAGGAGCCCGATCCCGCTGACGAAGCCACGGAAAAACGGCGAGAAGAGCACCGGCTGCAGGATGACCGGGGATCGCGAGGCGACCCGCTTCTCCCATAACTGGCTCCATGGGCACATCAGAAGGAAGGCGCCGGCCTCTAGGACGTAGACGAGAAAGAGGATGGTCCCCACCCTGGCCAGGAAGCGCCGAAGCATCCAGGCATTCTAAGAGAGCGTGGAAACGTCGCGTCCGAACGCTTCGGCGGCCTCACCCTCCCTTGTGAGACGGAGCCGGTGACGAGTAATGGGAGGGGACCGGAGCGTGCGAAGAGGGGGGCGGGGCGCTCCGGGGCGCGGGCGCCGGGGAATGGGAGCCGTTCCGCAGACCGTCGCCGGAACCGTGGGACCGAAACGGCTCGACGCGCCTGGGTGCGGGAGCGCTCCGGGACGAGTTCTCGAAGCGCCGCGTCTCGCCCGACCGCCGGACGCCCGGCTCGCGAGGAGACACGCCAGAGCGGGGAGCCAGCGAGGAGCGCCATCCGTCGTCGCTTCTCAGGGGAGCGCCGCGCCCGGTCTCGACGGGACGGTTGCGGTTGCCGTCTCCATGGACCTCCCGGGAGGTTCCCGGGGCGGGCTCCCGCCACGCTCCCTCGCCCCTCGGGCTCGGCCGGGCCGAGCTCTCCCGCCATTCGGTCGTCTGCCGGAAACCGCCATCGAGGCGCGGCATGACGTGAGGCGAGGATCCCTGGACCGGAGCCGGCCGGGTCCCTTGAGCGATCGTCTCGGCGGAGACGGGGTGGAACCCCGGGTCGTTCCCCGTCCTCACCCATGCGTGCTTCAGCTCTTCGCGGCCCGCCGAAGAGAGGTTCGGCTCCCGCCGTAGAATCTCCGTCAGCCCCTGGTTCAGCTCCGGCGTGCCGCCCCGGGAACCCCTGCCGTCGCTGGGCGATGCGGCGACCTGCCCGGAGGCGCGCCGCAGGGTCTCCTGGACGGCGAGTGTCAGCGTCGGCTGGGACCCGCGGTCGACGCGGAGAGGGGCGGTCGAGATGACGCCGACGTGGCCCGGCTTGAACGAGAGCTTGTCCCCTCGGACGACGTCCTTGGGGTCGAACCGGGTCCCAAACCGATCGGCGCCGACGAAGCTCCAGCCGCGCCGGTCGATGCGCGCCAGGTCCGCCCGGCCCGCGAGGTGGGGATAGGCCCCGCCCTTCCCGAAGCGCTCGCGGCCCCAGTGGAAGAAGTGGCTGTACTGGCCGTAATAGCCGATCGGGCACCAGCCGACCCATCCGTGGGAGTAATTCCAGTAGACCCAGGCCGGAGCGTAGTGTCTCCCCGGGAGCCAGCACCAGCCGATCGCCGGGTCGAGGCTCCAGGAGCCGAAGTGGAAGGGGAGCCACCCCCACGGTTCGTACGACACCCAGGTCAGGCCGCATGGCGTCCAGCGCCAATAGCCGTTCGAGTAGGGAAGCCACCCGGCGGCCACGCTCGGGCGCCAGCAGTAGGAGTCGAGCGAGGAGACGTATGTCCAGGAGCCGTATTCCTCGAAATCCCCCTGGTCGTAGTCGTAGGCGTATTCGTCGGAGACGTATCGGGAGCTACCCAACTGGGTGGAGCGCTCCCGTCGCTCCTCGACGAACCGGCTGAATCGGTCACGGGGCATCGAGGCTGTGTCGACCTCGATCGGATCATCCCCAGCGACGTAGGCCGACTCCCCCGCCCTGACGACGGCGCGTCCAGCCCGGCCCGCCACCTCGGCGTGGCCGGAGAGGACGAAGACCTCGGTTCCCCGCTTGCCGGCATCGACGCGAATCACCGACCGGTCCGGAACCGTGACCGTCGCGTCGTCCGTGTCGATCCGCGGGGAGGTTTCGCGGGGAGCCGTTGACCGTGTCTCCAAGCTCACAGATCCCTTCGCGATGATGACCAGGTCGCGGTCGTCATCCGCCTCGTAGGTCGCCGCCAGCCGGTCGAACCGGACGGTGGTCCTCCCGTCGATCCGTACGACGTTGCCGTCGGCGAGGATTACTTCGGCCCGGGATGAGCTCCCGGTCTGGATCCGGTCGCCGGCCATCACCGGAGTGTTGACGGCGGCGGACGAGTCGTCGGAAGCCTTCGAGAGGAGGGAGACCTCCGAGCCCGCATAAGAGAGGTACGAGTAGCCCTCGCGCTGACCCGTGGCGGGATGAGCTGCGACCACCAAGGCGAGCGTGGAAGTCAGAAGAGCCAATCTCCGTATGACCTCGCTGATAGGAGACCTCCGTACCTATGCTTGCGACCTTCGTGCCACGCTCTGGCGTCCCGTCCAGGGGACGCTTGACCCGGATTCCAAGACGCGTCACTCTCCCGCCGTCCCGGCGGAGCCCTTCGAAGGCCGGTGCCGGAGCCGTTGTGTTGGCTCCCTGAGGAGCCCCGAGGAAGGTGCCGTTGACCGATCAGAAGATGAAAGACAGGAGCAACGGGGCCAAAGGGGACCACGGGACGATGGCGTCCGAGCTCCTCAGCGTCGCTCCGTTCCTCTCCGAGCTCTCGCGGGAGGAATTGACCGGTTTGGCGGATGCCGTCGCGGTCGCCAGCTACGGGGTGGGCGAGGTGGTCGTCGAGGAAGGAAGCCCGGGCGAGAGTCTGTTCATCGTCTCGAAGGGAATCCTGACGGTCCGCACCACGGGACCCGAAGGGAATCAGGTGACGGTCGGGACGCTGACGGCGGGGGACTTCTTCGGCGAGATCTCGCTCCTTCTGGGCCTTCCCCGCACCGCGACGGTGGTCGCCGAGAGCGACGCGATCTGTCTCGAGATCGGCAAGGAGGACTGGAGGCATCTCCAGCGACTCCACCCGAGGCTGCGAGCAGTCCTGCTAGAGGCGCTCCAGGCGAGGGCGGCGAACTCGGTGGAAGCGGTCGTCGAGGACTACCGCCGGCGGAAGGCGGGTGGGAGGACGGGGGACTGATGGCGATCCGCGACATCGTGAAGTACGGCGACCCGAGGCTCATCGCGCGGAACGAGCCGGTGGCTGAGTTCGGACCATCGTTCGATCCCCTGGTTCGCGACCTCCTGGACACCTGCTGGGCGGCCCCCGGCTATGGTCTGGCGGCCCCTCAGATCGGTGTCAACAGGCGTATTGCCGTCGTCGACCTCTCGGTCGGGAAGGACCCGTCGCAGGTCCTCGTTCTGATCAACCCCCGCGTCGTCGACGCGTCCGGGCAGATCCGGGACGAGGAGGGGTGTCTGTCCTTTCCGGAGATCGTGGAGATCGTCGAGCGTCCCGAGGAGGTGTTTCTCGAGGCGGCTGACCAGGCGGGGACGATCCGGACGATCCGCGCGACCGACCTCCTCGCGCGGGCCTTCTGCCACGAGGTCGACCACCTCGACTCGCGGCTCTTCATCGACCGGATGTCGACCCTGAAGAAGGGGCTGGTCCTCCGGAAGGTCCTGAAGCGGCAGAAGAGAGGGGCCTGGTAGCCCGCCTCGCCGTCGTCCACGTCACGGTCGCAGAGGGAGCGCCCCTCGTTCCCCGGGGCGCGGAGAGGTAGGCCGTCAGGCCG
>CALFNC010000511.1 GCA_937902605.1 uncultured Acidobacteriota bacterium
GGCGGAGACATTGAGCGCCACCGTCGCGGAGAGGGTCTCCCCAATCCGCTCGCGGACCGGCCGCCCGTCTTGCACTGAGCGGCCGAAGTCGAGGAGCGCCGCCCGACGCAGCCACGCCGCGAAGCGAGCCGGGAGCGGACGGTCAAGGCCGTACTCGGCACGGAAGGCGGCGACGGCGTCTGGCGAGACGGTCCCCCGGCCCGCCTGCGTCCGGAGGGCGAGCGAGGCCGGGTCTCCGGGGGCCGCGTTCATCAGGAGGAAGACGATGGCAGCGACCCCCACCAGCGTCGCCAGCCCCCGGGCGAACCGGTGCAAGGCGAGTCGGAACAGCCCGAGAGGCCTCACACGGGACTCTTCGAGCGAACGGTCCGCCACGAGGCCGCTCCCGGCCAGAAGAGGGAAAGGCCGATCGGTGACGTGGCGACCCCTTCGATCCGACGGTTCACGCCCCACTTCACCGGGACGTAATGAAGAAACGTGACCGGCTCGTCGTCCCGGATCAGCCGTTGGATCTCGGCGTAGAGCGGCCTCGCTTTCTCGCGGTCGAACGTGTCGCGGAGCTTCTCGATTAGAGCGTCCACGCGGGGATTGGCGTAGAAGACCGAGTTCCAGCCGTTTGGCGGAACTTGCGAAGAGTGCCAGCTCTGGAAGAGGTCCGGGTTCGGGTCGAGGCTCATGGCCAGGAAGCAGGCCTCGAAGCTCCCTCCATCCACGGCGGACGAAAAGGCCGCCCACTCCATGGGCCGGAGGGTCATCTCGACTCCGGCCGTCCGAAACGCCTGCTGAATGGTCTCAGCGATCTGGCGTTGGACGTCGCTGCCGGCGCCCAGAGAGAGAGAGAACGCAAAGCGGACTCCCCCTTTCTTCCGAACCCCGTCCCGCCCCCGACGGAAACCGGCCGCGTCCAGGGCGGCGGCGGCAGCCATCGGATCGAACGCGATCGGCTCGAGGGTCACGTCATATGGCCAGAGGCCTGGTGGGAGCGGTCCGTTCGCGGGGCGAGCCAGTCCGCCGTAGAGCGCCCGTGAGATCCCCTCGCGGTCGATCAGTTGGGTCAGTGCCCGCCGGACCCCAGGGCTCTCGAACAGCGGGAGCCGGTTGTTCCAGCCGATGTAGGTGTAGCTGAGGTCGTTCCAGAGGACGGCCCTCACGTCTCCCTTCGCCCGGTCGATCTCGAGGTATTGCGGCTGGGTGAGCCGGACCTCGTCGAGCGCCCCCGTCCGGAGCGCCTCGAACGCCGCGGCGGACTCCGGGACGATCCGGAAGAGGAACCGGTCCGCTCCCCCTGGTGACCCCGACGCGCGCGGGTTCCGTTCGAGCTCGATCGAGGAGCCTGCTACCCATCGTGCCAGGCGATACGGACCGTTCGAGAGGGGCGCCCGGTTCAGCGGGTTCGAGCCGAGATTCGTCCCGCGGTACCGAGCTGCGGGAAGGAGCGGGAGGCTGAAGGCGTCGAGCCGCGTCGAGCTTGCGGTGCGAAACGAGACCCGGGCCGTCCGTTCATCCAGCCGTTCGGCCTTCTCGAACCCTTCGAAGAACCCTCGCCGATTCAGGGCGGGCGTCTTCGGGTCGACGAGCGTCTCGAGCGTGAAGACGACGTCGTCGGCCGTCACTTTGGTCCCGTCCTCCCACATGGCGTCGGGCCGAAGCGTCACGGTGTACTTCAGGCGGCTCGCGTCGGGGACGACCGACTCCGCCAGGCCAGGGACAAGCATCAGCGACGCGTCGTAGTCGAGGAGGTTCCGGGAGACGAGCGCCAGGACAGTCAGGTCCGGGTCGCCGGTGGCCAGAAGCGCGTTCAGGGTCTTCGGCTCACCCTCCAGGCGGCGGAAAATCGTCTCACCCCTCTTCCCAGAGTCGCGCCCGCACCCGAGCAGACCGATTGCGACGAGGGCCGCACAGAGCCGTCCGGGCCGTCGAGACCCACGTTCGCTCATTTCTTCGAGAACTCCCTGGGGTACTCGACTGCGATGGCCGCGACGTTCCCGGATCCGTCGACGACGCGAACCCCCAGCACTGCTGCGCCCTGCGGGATGCCGACCCGCATCGTGAACGACTCGACCAGCGAGTCGAAGGCCCCGTCGTCAGCCGGAAGCACTCGCCAGCGGTCGGCATTGACGGACCCCTCGGCCTTGGCGATCGGAGAGAGGATGTCGGTCGCGACGAGACGGAGGACGATCTCCCCTCCCTCGACGGACCTCGACTCGACACGGATCGACGGTGGCGTATTGTCGATGACGAAGAGGTCGCTCTCTTCCGACGTCGTAAGAGCCTCCCCCTCGGGGTTGCCCAGACGGTCCGAAGCGGTGACCCGGCACCGGTACCGGCCGTCGGGAACGGCGCTGCTGTCGAACGACAGGTACGACTCCTCGATCTCCTTTCGAATGACGAACGACGTGCTCCCGGATGCCGGAAGGAGGTCGACCTCGTACCGGAGCGGGTCGCCGTTCGGGTCAGTCCCCTTCCACGTGAAGGTACGGAACCCTTTCTGGTAGAGCTTTCGGCCCCCGGCGTCCGCGGTCTCCTTCGGCGGCTCCACCCCCGCGAAGATCCCGTTCTCGTCCGGGCTGGTGACGGAGAGGACAGAGGGACCCGACGACGCCCCCGCACGCGGGAAGACCGCCCCTGGTTCCAGGACCATCAGGTTCTCTAGGATGGGCCTAGCGTTGCGGTCGGCGTAGAAGATCTCCACTCTCTCGAGCGACGGACCGGGCTTCCCCTCGGGAGCCTTCAGCTCCGCTTTCCACTGGAAGAAGCGGGCCGACGGCAGCGGTCCGTTCCCGGACTTCTCCGCCCGCCCGTCTGCACCCACCGGTACCCAGGAGCTCCACGTGGCGTCAGGCTTCTTGCTGTTGCCCGACCGGACCCAAAAGGCGACCGAGCTCGCAGGGACCCTGTCGCCCTCGAAGCTCAGGCGCCCAAAGACGGCGAGCCGGCCGGCGTCCTTGACCGCGGCAACGTAGGTCCCCTTCCGGACCGGGCCGCCCTTCCGCTCGCCGAGGACGCCCGGCGAGCTCGACGTCACGACAGCCATCCCCCCGGGACCGTGGTGGGTCGAGACGACGATCCGCTCCTCCGTCTGCGCCTCCAGCCTGAGATGCCGGTTCTCGAGGGAATAGACCCTTCCGCGGGGACCGGTCGCGAGAACGAGGCCGTCGGACGCCGTATCGAGACGCATCGCGTAGACGATGTCCTCGGGGAGATTCCACGCCGGCTCGACGAAGCCGTCCGGCCGGATGACGACGATCTCGGTCGAGCTGGCGGACGACGCGGGGGCCGTCGCGGCCGGCCTCACCGTGCTCGTCGAGACCGACACGGTCCCACGGGGCGTCTCGTCGCGGGGGGGGGTCGGAGTCGGCGAGGGAGCCGGCGCCGGGGCGCGCCTCGCGTCGGCGCGTACCGTCCCACCGGACGTCCCGTCCGCCTGGACGGCCGCCGCGAAGAGAGACCCGTCCTTCGCCACGACGAGCGAAATCACCTCCGGCTTGTCCGAGTCGTAGAGGGTCCGCGCCTTCCCATCCGGCTGGATCGCCAGGATCAGCCCCTTGTCCGAAGTCCCGGCGTAGAGGACGCCGCCCGGCGCGACCGCGAGGCTGCGAACGTGTAGGTCCTCGGCCTCGAAGAACAGGTCGAGCTTCCCGGACCGGTCCCTCCGGTAGATCCTCCCCTTGGCGCCGGTCCCGACAAAGAGCGTCCCGTCGGTCCCGAACGCGAGGCTCCAGATCGCCGCCTCCCCGGGACTTCCCCACGGCGTGCCACTCCGGGTAGCGTCTCTCGAGGCCACGTCCACGGCGTAGAGCTTCCCGTCCGGCGAGGTCCCGCAGACGACGGTGCCATCGGGCGCGACCGCCACCGCCGTGACGTTGGGCTCGGGCGCGGCGAAGAGAAGCGAGACCTTCCCTCCTTCCACAACGAAGAGCCGGCCCTGCCCCCCTCCCGTGGCGACGAAGATTCTCCCTTTGGCGTCGGCCGCCGACGCAAGAACCGCCGCGCCTGTAGCGTCCTCCGGCCAGGAAGCCGGGTTCAACGTGGGCCCGACCGTCAGACGTCCCGTGGCAGAAAGCGCCGTCCCATGGAAGTCCCCAGCCAGGAAATCTCGGGCGGAAGCCGTCACCGCGGACCTGCTGGCCGCGCTGGCCGGCGACGCCAGCAGCGGCACCGCGAGCAGTGCCGCCAGGGTGCGGAGCACCGACGTCTTCAGACCCGTTCGGTCCATTCCGATCCTCCTCAGCTCCTTGGCTTCTCGACCTCGATCTCGATCCGGACCATCCCCGAGACCGGCAGGTCGAGCGTCTCGCCCGACTCACACACGATCCGCCCTTCGACGTCTCCCCCCGATGGCTCACCCGATCGTCGCGGCGCGAGGAGGCCGGCCATGGAGGGAGGAAGCGGGGAAAGCGTCCGGTTCCCGGTCACCACACCGCGGGAAGGGACGACCACGAAGGCGGAGATCCGGCTGGCCGGCGAGATCGACCGGAGGAAGCGTCTCAGGTCCTCGAACGACCTCGGCTCCGCCGGGTCCATTCCAGTTCGGATGGCCGTCGCGTTAGATCCATCCGCGACCACGATGACGGCCTTCCCTTCGGGGGTCTCCTTCGGGAGCTGGAGCTTGAGGAGCCGGGTCACGTCCCCTTCTCGCCTCCCCGAAAGGCGGATCGACACCGTGATGGTCCCCCCCGGGGCCACCTTCCTCGCGGGAACAGCAGCCTCGACGATCCGGAGGCGCCGCTCCCCCGAGACGCTCCGGAAGTCCAGCTCGACCCCCTCGAGCCCGGGGTCGCCAAACTCGTTATCGGCGACCGTCGTCGCGAGGAGAACGGCCGACAGGAGAGCGATCTCGCGGGCTCTGGGGCCGGACGCCGTGTCGGACCATTCGATCGGCCCGTGAGCCGTTTGCAGCCGGATACCGTAATGGAGGGTCCGGTCGGGCGGAGTCTGGTCGACGCTCCTCAGCGCGGCATCCGCCGTGAGCGCGAGGAG
>CALFNC010000512.1 GCA_937902605.1 uncultured Acidobacteriota bacterium
ATCACTGTTCAACAGGGCGACGTCGCCCTCCGCGACCCGGAGGCCGGAATTCGCTGCGGCGGGGTATCCGCCGCTCGCAGGCCTCTCGATGAGCCGGACAGCCCCGGGGAGGTCGCCCACCAGGCGCGCCGCGAGCTGCGAGGGACCTGGCGGAAGCGGCCCGTCCGCCACCAGGACGATCCGGTGGCGCGAGAGGTCCGTGCACGTGCGAAGGGCGCCGAGGCACCGCTCGAGGTCGGGCGACGGGCCCCAGATCGGCACCACGACCGTCGCCACCCGACTTCAGCTCCCGGCGAGAGGCGAGTCTTTCCCGGGGACGTCCGGGTCGAATCTTCGCGTCAAGCCCGTCTCCTCCAGACCATACCCCCGGGAGTGTAGCCGTGCCCTCTGCAACTCCTGGCAGATAGGAGCGCGAAAAGCGGCGGCGAGGATAATGCCCGAACCATGAACCCAGCTCATCTCGGACCTACGCGGGTCTATGGGCACCGCGGATCTCCTCGTAGGGCGCTCGAGAACACCCTCGAGAGTTTCGACCGGGCGGAGGCCGAGGGCGCCGACGGCTTCGAGCTCGACGTCCGGCTGACGTTCGACGGCGAGGCCGTCGTCCATCACGACCCCGAGCTCCTGCATGGCGACCGACGGGTCTCACTGTCGAGCCTGTCTCTCCTCGAGCTCCGGCAGGAACCCGTCCGGAGGGGCGAGTTTTCCGGCGACGTCCCGACGCTGCGGGAAGTCTTCTTCCGGTATGGAGGCCAGGTCTCCTATCTGGTGGAGCTCAAGTCCGGTCCGTCACCCCGCCCATCCCTCCTCGAGTTCCGGGTGGCCGCTCTCCTGAAGCAATTCCACCTGACGGGGAAGGCGCTCGTCCTCTCGTTCAGCGCGGAGATCCTCCGGAGGATCCGCGAGATCGAGCCGCAAATCGAGACCTGCCTCATCTTCGACGGGACGGCCTACCGGCCCGAGGGGCGGCTCTGGCCCGACCTGCCGAAGGGGTGCCAGTCCATCGCGCCCCAGTTGGCGCTAGCATCCGAGCGTCTCCTCGCCGAGGCCCGGTCGGCCGAGATCCCGGTCCACGTCTGGACCGTCAACGACCCGGTCGAGGCGGCGCGCCTCGCCTCCATGGGGGCGACGAGCATCATCACCGACGTCCCGGCCGAGTTGTTCCCGCTGTCCGCCATGTCCCCGGCGGGAGCTGCTGAGTGAAGGATCTGGTCGGGGCGGGCGGACTCGAACCGCCGACCTGCTGCTCCCAAAGCAGCCGCGCTACCACCTGCGCTACGCCCCGCGCTCCGCGCGCATTGTGTCCGCAACCAGCGGTTGCCGCAACCGGAGGATGGCTCCGATGACGGCGACGCGAGCGAGAGCGAGGGTCGCGAAAGGTCCGTCGCTCGTCTTCCTCCATGGCCTCGGCGGGTCGAGCGCCGACTGGAGGGCGGCGATCTCCCTCCTCCCCTCCCGTTTTCGCGTCGTCGCTCCGGACCTTCCCGGCTCCAGCCTCGCCCCCGGGTCGCTCCCGGCCTGGACGCCGGCGGCCTTCGCCGCGTGGGTGTCCGACCTGTTCCGGCAGGAGGGGCTCCGATCACCGCACGTCGTCGGACACTCGCTGGGCGGACGGGTGGCGGGTGAGCTTGCATCGGACAACGGGTTCTTGTCGTCCCTCCTCCTCGTCGCGCCGCTCGGGGCAGCCGGGTATTCGCTGACCGATCGCCTCAAGTGGAAGGCGATGTCGCGGACGATCGTTCTGAGGAGCGTCCCGGAGGCCCAGATGAGGCGGGCTCTCTCGTATGGATTCGTCGTGGAAGGCCCGGGGAAGCGGGGCTTCGTCGAGCGGGCCATGGCGGCGAGGACCGGTCCGAGCGCCGCCGCCGCGACGGAAGCGATCGAGCGGAGCGTCGACGGAGTCCTCGAGGCGCCTCCGCTCACCGAGCGCCTTCGCGGCGGGAAGGTTCCCATCGGCCTCGTCGTCGGTTCCGAGGACCCTCTCGTCTCCCCCGAGGAGGTCCAGAAGCTCGTGAGGACCCGAACCGACGCCCGCCTCTTCCGTCTGCCGGGACAGGGGCACTACCCGATGCTCGACGACCCACGCGGGTTCGCCCAGCTCGTCGAGAGGTTCGTGGAGGAAATCGAAGGCTAGGAGTTCTCCTCGCCACGGTCGATGGCGTCCAGCTCCGATCGGACCATGATGTGGACGAGCTCCTCGAACGTGGTCTCCGGCCGCCAGCCCAGCTCTCGCCTCGCCTTGCTCGCGTCCCCCCGCGTCTCGGAGATGTCCACCGGGCGCGCATAGACGGGGTCGAGGACGACGTGCCGGCGGTAGTCGAGCCCACACACGCCGAACGCCAGCTCACAAAAGTCCCGAACGGAGTGGGAGACGCCCGTCGCGAGGACGTAGTCGTCCGGAGCGGGGGCGTTCGCGATCGCCCGGATCCCTCGCACCGTGTCAAGGGCGTACCCCCAGTCCCGCCGCGGCTCCAGGGAGCCCAGGCGAACGGTGGTCTCCAGCCCGCGCGCGATTCGGGCGACGGCACGGGCGATCTTTCGGGTGACGTAGTTCTCCCCGCGCCGAGGGCTCTCGTGGTTGAAGAGGATGCCGGCGCAGGCGAACAGCCCGTGGGCTTTCCGGTAGATTCGGACGAGGTTGAGCGCGTAGAGCTTCGCCGCCGCGTATGGGTTCACGGGGGCCGCCGGGGTCTTCTCCGTCTGCGGCGTCTCCTCCGCCTCCCCGAAGATCTCGCTAGTGGCGGCCAGGAAGAAGCGGCACCTGGGAGCGCCCTGCCGCACCGCCTCGAGAAGACGCAGCGTCCCCAGGCCGGTCGAGTCGGCGGTGTACTCGGGAAGGTCGAAGGAGATCTTGATGTGGCTCTGTCCCGCCAAGTGGTAGAGCAAGTCGGGCTGGACCTGGCGGACGAGCCACTGGAGGCTGCTCGAGTCGGACAGGTCCGCGTAGTGGAGCTTCAGTCTCCCTTCCGATCGGGCCGCCGCGAGCGCCGGGATGTGGTCGAGGCGGGTCCGCTGGACGAGACTCGACTGGCGGACGATACCGTGAACCTCGGCACCCTCGGACAGGAGGTCCTCGGTGAGATAGGAGCCGTCCTGGCCCGTGATCCCGGAGATCAAGACGCGTGTCATCGGTCGGCCTGCGGCACATGATAACCGTCGGGAACCCGCTCCTCATCTTCTTCTGGCGGCTTTCATGGCGCTTCGGGCCTCCCGTTCCGACTCCCGTCGCCGGATCGTCTCCCGTTTGTCGAACTGCTTCTTCCCGGTCGCGAGGGCGATTTGGACCTTCACGTAGGGCCCCTTGAAGTAGACGCTGAGGGGGATGCACGTGGCGCCGGTCTTCTGGATCTTCGACGCGAGCCGGAGGATCTCGCGCCGGTGCATCAGGAGCTTTCGTTTCCGCTTCGGGTCGGGATTGTTGTAGCTCCCGGCGTCGTATGGGGAGACGTGGACGTGGTGGAGCCAGGCCTCCCCTCCCTCGACGCTCACGTAGCCGTCCCCCAGGTTCACCTGGCTTTCTCTGAGCGACTTCACTTCGGTCCCCGTGAGGGAGATCCCCGCCTCGATCTTCTCGACGATCTCGTATTCGTGGAAAGCCCTCCGGTTCGTCGCCACGGGCCGATCCCCCCGGCTCGTCCGAGCGACGCGCTCCTCCGCCTTCGCCTGCTGCCGGTCGATCCTGGATCTCATCGGCCCCGGGAGCTCATGCCCGAAGGCTCTCGATCATCGTCCGGAACGCGGCCGCGAGCTCTGGATCGAACTGAGTCCCGGCCTTCGAGGTGATGATCTCTAGCGCCTGCGGGACCAGGAGGACTTGCCGGTAGGAAGTCTGCGACGTCATGGCGTCGAAAGCCTCGCAGATGTGGATGACGCGCGCGCCAAAAGCCGCGGTCCATGAGGTAAAAGGCGGCTTTCGTGGCCCTCACTTTGTCCAGGAGAAGATATAGGGCCTCACGGAATTGCCGGTCTTCGGACGACGACACGGCAGCAGAATATCAGGTCGCCAATCGCTCTCCGCCGTGGCGTACGCGCCTCAGCAGTGCGGCAAAAACGCTACAGTCGACCGCAGCGGAGGCGCTCAGGAAGCATTGGAAGTGACTCTTTCCCTTCGATTCCTACTGGCATCCAAGATGCTTAAGCACGTCTGAGATGAGGTCGCAGACCACCCTCGCAAGGCCGGTCAGAGTTCATGGCATCGGGCTTCACACCGGACGAGAGGCCGAGGTCGTACTCCGTCCGGCGGAATCCGGGGAGGGGATCGTCTTCTTCCGCACCGATGTCGGACGCGAAATTCGAGCGATCTCCGAGGAGGCGGGACGCTTTGACTATTCAACCTCCCTCGGCCCCAGGGGCGAGGAGGTAGGAACGGTCGAGCACCTGCTCTCCGCCGCCTTCGGCTCGGGCCTCGACAACCTCTACGTGGAGGTCGACGGCCCGGAGCTCCCGATCCTGGACGGAAGCGCCCTCCCGTGGATACGGGCGTTCCGGGTGGGTAGGGTCGTCCGCCAGTCGGCGGCGGTCGAGCCGATGATCCCGTCGCGGGTCCTGGCCGTCCCGCCGACGCCGGGGAAGCGCCTGGAGATCCGGCCTGCCCGCGACCTGCGGATCACGTACTCGATCGACTTCGACAATCCCGCGATCGGCGAGCAATCGATCACGATGGTCGTCACTCCCGACTCTTATGCCCGTCACCTCGCGCCCGCGCGGACGTTCGGATTCCTGGCCGAGTACGAGTACCTGAAGTCGAAGGGCCTCGCGAAAGGGGCTCGGCCCGACAACTGCATTATCGTGGGCTCCCGTCAGGTCGAGAACGGCGAGCTCCGATTCGCCGATGAGTTCGTTCGTCACAAGGCCCTCGACCTCCTTGGAGACTTGGCTCTCGTCGGCCGCCCGCTGCTCGGACACGTCGTCGCGCACCGGGCGGGGCACGCGATGCATACCGTTCTCGCCCAGATGCTCCGGATCGACGCCGACTCGCAT
>CALFNC010000513.1 GCA_937902605.1 uncultured Acidobacteriota bacterium
TGGCGTGACTGGAGTTCAGACGTGTGCTCTTCCGATCGGTCGGGGCGACCGTGGCGTAGGGATGCCTGCCGTAGACCGCCTTGGCGAAGGCCCGGCTGGCCAGGAAGCCCGGCTCCGACTCGTCGGTCTCGAGATCCTCGAGGGAGAGCGCCTTCACGCGGCGGACTCCATCCCGCGGAAAGTCGGCGTTCCTTACGACGTCCGCGAGGAGCTCGGCGAGGAGCGGCAGCGACGACGCCAGCCCGTGGGCCGCGACGATCGTCGCGTCGGTCGCCGCGTCGGCATTCAGGTCCCCGCCCGCGTCCTGGAGGAGATCGAAGAGCTGTACGGCGCTGCGGCTGGTCGTCCCCTCCTCGAGCGCATCGGCCAGGAGCTCCGTGAAGCCGGCCACCCGTCCGTCATCCGCCCTTCCGCCCCGGATCACGAGCCGGAGCGTGACGAGCGGCAGGCCGGGAACGGTCACGGTCTGGACCTCGAGGCCGTTCGCGAGGGTGAACGTGTCGACCTCCGGGACCACGAAGGGCCGCTCCGGCGGGAGCGGAGGAAGCCCGGCCACGAGCGTCGTCATCGCGGCCTCCTCCTCGAACGGGTCTTGGAGCGTCCCTTCGGGGGCTTCGGACTCTTCGGGGGCACCTTCACAATGGCGGCCCGGGCCGACGGGACGAGCCACCGCCGTGCGGCCCGCACGAGGTCCGCCGACGTGACCCGGCCGACCCGCTCGGGGAAGGCGAGGAGCGACGACGGATCGCCGTCGAACGCCGTCGCCACCGCCGCCTCGGTGGAGAGGTCGAGCCGCGACTCCAGCGAGCGAAGGAAGCTCGCCTCCAGCTTCGTCTTCACCCGCTCCAGCTCGCCACCGTCCACTCCTTCCTCCACGATGCGGGCGATCTCCTCGTCGAGGGCGCCGAGAACCCTTTCGTACGGGGCCGCACCGCGGAAGGCGATCCGGGAGAGGAAAAGGGTCGACCCGCGGTACCAGCAGCCCCCCTGGAACGGGTTGAAGCCACCCGAGACGTCGGCGGCCAGCTCGCGCCCCTCCACGAGACCGCGGTAGAGACGGGCCGTCCTCCCGTCGTGGAGCAGCTCGCCCAGGAGCAGGAGGGGCCAGGCATCCTCGTGGCCGCGCGGTGGCGTCCGCCAGCCACAGACCAGTGCCGGCGTCCGCGCGAGCGGCGCCTCACGGACCGCGATCGCCTCCGTCGTCCGGCACCCCTCCTCGAGGTCGGGCCGGACCGGCCGGGGACCCTTCGGGATAGCTCCGAAGTAACGCTCGGCTTTCTCCAAAACCTCGTCCGCCTCGACGTCGCCCGCGATCGAGAGGACGGCGTTTCCCGGCCGGTAGAACGTGTCGAAGAAGGAGCGGACGTCGTCCGTCGTCGCCGCGTCGAGGTCGGTGAAGTCGCCGTAGCCGTCGTGGGCGTTGCCCCACCGGTCAAAGAGAAGTGCCGGGAGCTCCTGCCACTCGAACATCCCGTACGGGTCATCCTGGACGTTGAAGCGGATCTCCTCCTTGACGACGTCGCGCTCGGTGTCGAGGGTCCCTTGATCGAGCGCGAGCGCTGTCATCCGGTCCGCCTCGAGCCAGAGGAACCGGTCGAGCGCCGAGATGGGGGCCGCCTCGACGTAGACCGTCACGTCGGGCCTCGTCTGACCGTTGTTACTGCCGCCGGACGCGTCGCAGACCTGGTCGAAGACCCCCTTCGGGGCCCGGGGCGTCCCGTCGAACATCAGGTGCTCGAAGAGGTGGGCGAACCCGGCCCGGTGGCGGGGCTCCTCCCGGGAGCCGACCTCGTAGAGAACGGTGAGGCCGAACACCGGAACGGAATGGTCGGGAACCACGACGACCCGGAGGCCGTTCGCGAGCGTCCGGGACCTAAGGTCTAAAGAGAGATCAGGAATGGAGCAGCTGCCGCGCGATCACCATTCGCTGGATCTCGCTCGTCCCCTCGCCGATCGTGCAGAGCTTCGCGTCGCGGTAGAACTTCTCGGCCGGGTAGTCCTTGGTGAAGCCGTACCCGCCGTGGACCTGGACGCCGAGGTTGGCCACGCGGACGGCCGTTTCCGAGGTGTAGACCTTGGCCATGGCCGACTCCTTCGTCGTCTTCATGTCATGGTCCTTCATCCAGGCGGCGCGGAGCGTCAGCAGCCGCGCCGCGTCGATCTCGGTCGCCATGTCGGCGAGGTGGTTCTGGATCGACTGGAACTCGGAGATCGGCTTGCCGAACTGACGGCGCTGCTTCGAGTACCTGAGCGCGGCCTCGAAGGCCCCCTGGGCCATCCCTAGCCCGAGGGCCGCGATCGAGATTCGCCCGCCGTCGAGGATCTTCATCGCCTGGACGAATCCCTCACCGAGGTGGCCGAGCAGGTTCCCCTTCGGGATGCGGCAGTCCTCCATCACGAGCGTCGCCGTGTCCGAGGCGCGCATCCCCAGCTTGTTCTCCTTCTTCCCGGCGACGATCCCCTTCTGGTGAAGGTCGACGATGAAGGCCGAGATGCCGTGCGTGCCGTGGGTCTTGTCGGTCACCGCCATCAGGACCGCCACGTCGCCCACCGACGCGTGCGTGATGAAGTTCTTCGAGCCGTTCAGCACCCACTGGTCGCCGTCGAGGATGGCGGTAGTCTTCGTCCCCTTCGCGTCGCTCCCCGCTTCGGCCTCGGTCAGTCCCCAAGCCCCGATCATCTGACCCGTCGCCAGAGGCGTCACCCAGCGGCGTTTCTGCTCGTCGGTCCCGAACATCAGGATGTGGTTCGTGCAGAGGCTGTTGTGCGCGGCGACCGAGAGGCCGATGGAACCGTCGATCCGGGAGAGCTCCTCGACGACGCCGACGTAGTCGACGTACGTCAGGCCCGCGCCGCCGAGCGACTCGGGGACCAGGACGCCGAGAAGTCCGAGCTCGCCCAGCTTCTGGAATGTCCCGCGCGGGAAGATCTGCGCCTCGTCCCACTCCATGACGTGCGGGGCGATCTCGGTTTCGGCGAACTCGCGGACCATCTTCCGGATCGCGAGCTGGTCGTCGCTCAGCTGGAATCCGAACGTCGCCTGGACCGCGGCGGCGGCGGTGGGTTCGAGTACATTGCTCATGGCGGTGCTCCTCGGCGGCGGGAATTCAGGGAACGCGCAATCTTACCGCCGCCGAAGGCGATCGCCTGCTCCACCGTCGTCCCGGGATAGTAGTGCGATAGGATCTCGCGATAGGTCTTCCCGGCGAGCGCTTGACCGTAGGCGCCGTTCTGGCAGAGTCCCACGCCGTGTCCCCAGCCCCGGCCGAAGAACGTGAAGACCGGCCCCTTCGCGTCGTATCCGGCCACCACCGTGAAGAGACTCTCGGGGACTGAGAGGGCGAACCGGACCTCGAGGCCGGTCAGCGTCACAGCCCCCGCGTCGGTGGTCACCTTCACCTTCGTCGCCCGCCCGGAGACCCCGCGCCCCTCCACCTCGATTTTCCGGACGACCGTGCCGCGCCGGGACGAGTCCCTCTCGCGGAGCTTCGTCATCAGCTCGGCGCCGGTGAACCGGCGGGTCCAGTGGATCCAGGACGAGTCCCGCTCGTAAAGGCCGGCCGCCGGGGTGAGCGCCAGCGCGACACCGGTGACGACCCCTCCCCGAACGAATAGCCTCACCCGGTCCCCCGGGAACGGGCGGGCCGCCCCGACGACGGCGAACCGGTCGCCCGACCCGACGCAGAGGACCGGACGCTCGGCTACCGGGTACGGGACCCTTCCCTTCGCGTTCCGGACCGTGACGCTCTGCCCGTCCCACCCGACCAGGCGCCCCTCCACCTCTTCGAGGTCTCCCATCCGCGAGAGAAGGCCGGCGTATAGGCCGGGGGCCTCCTCCTGCGTGAAGTGGCGGTCGACCGGCAGCGCCGTTCCGCCGCCCAGCTGGAAACGGAGGGCCACGAGGTATCCGGCCTTCGCCTCTTCCGGCCAGCCGGCGGGCGCGAGCTCCCGCTCGTCCGGAGT
>CALFNC010000514.1 GCA_937902605.1 uncultured Acidobacteriota bacterium
GAGCCACTATGCCTGTCGGACCATCTCGGGGGTCACAGTCCCCTTCTCGGCCGCCAGCACTCCCAGCGCCTCGCCGAGGGCGGCCGCGGCGCCCGTGGCCGATAGGGTCTTCAGGAAACGCCGGCGTCCCTTGCCGTCCGTCATGCGCTCTCCGTTTCGGGAAGGGCGGCCCACATCAGGAGCCGCTTGAAGGTGAAAAAGAACGGCCTCTCGTCCGGAAGGACCCCGAGGAGCCGCTCCCGGTAAGTGCCAAAGAACCTTTCGAAGTCGGCCTCGGAGAGGCGCGCTTTGTACTCGTTCAAGAACGACCCGCGCACCCATTCAACCACATCCTCACGGCTCGGGAGGCGGTGGCCGTAGACCTGCATCCGGACCTGCTGCTCGTGGAACCCGAGCTGCTCGAAAAGGTGGGCGTACTCGAGGATATCGAGCCGGTTGTCCGGGAGGAGGTAGCCGCCGAGAAGGCTTCGGTACGGCTCTTCCGACGCCAGCTCGAGGGCGATCCGATGCGTCGCGTAGTCCTGGTTCGCCGGGATGTGGAGCGCGATCTGGCCGCTAGGGGCGAGGTACGACCGCCATCGGGCGAAGAGGGCCGGCTGGTTCGGAACGAACTGTAGGACGGCATTCGAGAAGACGAGGTCGAGCGGGCCGTCCGCGCGCCAGTCCGCGATGTCCTTCCGCTCGAACCGGAGGCCGGGCCCGGCGAACCGTGAGCTCTTCGCGAGCATCGCCTCCGACGTGTCGATCCCGAGCGTTTCGGTCGCCCCGAGGTCCTTGTGGAGGCGGGCCGTCCACTCCCCCGTCCCGCACCCCAGGTCGACCACCCGCATCCCGGGCCTCTTCCGGACGAGGCCCAGGAGGTCGAAGAAGGGGAGGCTTCTCTGGTGGAGGAACTTCTCGTATTGCGCGGGGTCCCAGGTGTCCTTACGCATCGTGCATCTCGGGGGAATCTTATGTCGGCAATTCCGTTCCCGGAGTGAAACCCACCGGCCATCCGAACGTACACATCATGTGTCGATCCACGCCTGAACAGGGAACAGAACCGGGCCTGTCCGGGGGGGAATCCCGGAGGCCAGCAGGGAGAGAGCAGATGCCTGACAATCCCGGGATGACTCGACGCAGATTGGTCGGCCTGGGGGCCGCGACACTCGCCACCGCCTCGCTTTCGGACATCCTCATGTCCCAGGCGCAGGCGGCGACCACCGGAGCCATCGAGGGAATCGGGTATTTCGCCCGGTTCGGCGTGACGGACCAGATGATCCGGCAGGCGCTTTCGGCCGCTCTCTCCAAGGGGGGCGACCGGGCCGACGTCTTCTTCCAGCACCGGATCAACCACTACCTTGTCCTGGAGGACGGGTCGGTCAACCGCGCTTTCACGAACGTCGAGCTGGGGGTCGGGGTCCGGGTGGTCCGCGGCGACCAGACTGGCTACGGGTTCACCGAGGATCTGACCGCAGCCGCTCTGAAACAGGCCGCCCTCACCGCCGCGGCGATCGCCGACGGGCCGGCCCGCGAGGGACCGAAGGAGCTCCGGCTAGACCGGGGCCTCCCATCGCGCTACCCGGTGAAGGTCCGGTGGGAGGACGTGAGGCCCAACCAAAAGCTCCCGCTCCTGACCGGCCTCAACGAGAAGACCTTCGCCGGGAGCCCGCTGATCAAGAAGGTGAACGTTTCTTTCAGCGACCAGAGCGGCGCGATCCTGATCGCGGACTCGTCCGGCCGGATCGTCGAGGACTTCCAGCCGATGACGTCGATCTCCCTCTCGTGCGTCGCCGAGAAGGACGGCAAGCGCGAGTCGAACGGCTACAACGTGGCGGCGCGCGCCGACATGTCGTACTACTCGCCGGAGCGGCTGGACCGGATGGTCCGCGAGGCGGTCTCCCGGACGACGATCCTCTTCGACGCGGTCGTCCCGCCGGCCGGCGAGATGCCGGTCGTCCTGGGCGCCGGGGCGTCAGGGATCCTTCTCCACGAGGCGATCGGCCACGGCATGGAGGCCGACTTCAACCGGAAGGGGATCTCGATCTTCTCGGACAAGATCGGCAAATCGGTTGCCAAGCCCTTCGTCAACATCGTCGACGAGGGGGAGAAGCCGGCGGCCCGCGGCTCGATCAACGTCGACGACGAGGGAAACGCCGTCGGCACGACGCACCTCGTCAAGGACGGCATCCTGACGACCTACCTCCACGACTCGATCTCGGCAAAACACTACGGCGTGGGGCCAACCGGCAACGGCCGGCGCGAGAGCTATCAGTACGCCCCGATCCCACGGATGCGCGCCACCTACATGCTGCCTGGCCCCCACAAGAAAGACGAGATCATCGCCTCGGTCAAGAAGGGGATCTTCTGCACCAACTTCACAAACGGGCAAGTGCAGATCGGCGCAGGCGACTTCACTTTTTACGTCAAGAACGGCTACATGATCGAGGACGGCAAGCTGACGAGGCCGATCAAGGACGTGAACATCATCGGCAACGGCCCGAAGATCCTCGAGAAGATCGACATGGTCGCCGACGACCTCGTGATCGACGAGGGGGGCTGGACCTGCGGCAAGGACGGGCAGATGTGCCCGGTGTCGCAGGGGATCCCGACGGTGCGCGTCGCGTCCATCACCGTGGGCGGGCGCGGGGCAAAGGCGTAGCGGCGAGGGGGACGACATGGCCAAAGACAAAATGCTCGAGACCACGGAGCTCTGCGTGAAGACCGCCCTGGCGAAGGGGGCCCAGGAAGCCGGCGCACGCGGCTACCGGGTGCGCGACATCGAGGTGAAGTGGCGGGACGGGAAGCTCGAGAAGATCCAGGAGGCGACCACTCGGGGCGTGGGCTTGCAGCTCTATGTCGACGGCCGGTACGCCTCCGTCTCCTCCTCGGACCTCCGGCCCGACGCCCTCGAGACGTTCATCGCCGATTCCGTCGTGATGACCCGGACGCTCGCGAAGGACCCCTTCCGGACGCTCCCCGACCCGGCGCTCTACAAGGGGCAGGCCGCGGTCGACCTGAAGCTCGACGACCCGAAGTACGCCGTCGTCACCCCGGACGACCGGTTGCGCCTCGTCAAGGAGATGGAGGCGGCAGCCCGTGACGTCAAGGGCGCCGAAGCGATCCTCTCGGTGACGACCACCTTCAACGACTCGCTCTCGGAGACGTTCCGGGTCCATTCCAACGGCTTTTCGGGTAGCCGCCGGGACACCGCGTTCTGGGTGGGTGCCGAGGTGAATGTGAAGGACCCCGACGGCCGGAAGCCCGAGGATTACTCATATGCCGGGTCGCGTTTCTGGGCCGAGATACCCGCGGCCGCCGAGCAGGGGCGTATCGCGGCGAGCCGCGCGCTCTCCCGCCTCGGCTCGAAGAAGGGCGACTCGGCGGTCCTCTCCATGGCGATCGACAACCGCGCCGCCGGACGGATGATCGGCTTCCTGATGGGGCCGCTCTCCGGGGCAAGCCTCCAGCAGAAGCGCTCCTTCTACGAGGGAAAGACCGGCTCGACCGTCGGCAGCCCTCTCCTGACGATCACGGACGACCCGCTCATTCCCAAGGGATTCGGGTCCCGCCTCTTCGACGGCGAGGGGATCGCGGCGAAATCGATGCCGGTCTTCGACGCCGGCGTCCTGAAGAGCTTCTACATCGACACCTACTACGGCAAGAAGCTGAAGATGGCGCCGACGACGGGTGGCGCCTCGAACCTAGTCATCAAGCTCGGGGCGAAGAGTCAGCCCGGCATCCTCGCCGACATGAAGGACGGGATCCTCGTCACAGGCTTCCTCGGCGGGAACTCCAACGGAACGACCGGCGACTTTTCCCTAGGCGTTCAGGGCTTCCGGATCCGCGGCGGGAAGATCGCCGAGCCGATCTCCGAGATGAACATCTCCGGGAACCACCTGGAGTTCTGGAAAAAGCTGTCCGCCGTCGGGAACGACCCGTACCCCTACTCCACGATCCGCGTCCCAACATTGGTCTTCGAGGGGGTCCAGTTCGCCGGGAACTGACCTCGGCCGCTTTGCGGCCTTGCCAAGGCTTACTGCTGTTTATCAGGGGAACCCGGCGCGGCCGGTGTTCCCCTGCGGTGCTTCGCTCCTACCCCTCCCTGGTCGAGGGGAGGGCTGGCGCGGAGAGGTAGGGCCGAAGACCCGCAGGGGCACCAGGCGGGTGCCCCTGATTGACTGCTGCCAGCCCTCGTTTCTTCGGGTCAGGCGCCGGGCGCGCCTTACCCGAAGAATTCCGGGCCGAACGACTCCGCCGGGGCCGGCGCGCACAGGAGGTACCCCTGCACGGCGTCGCACTGGTGGTATCGGAGAAAGTCGAGCTGGTCGTCCCGCTCGACCCCCTTGGCTACGACCCGGGCGCCGAGGACGCGCCCGAGGCGGATCGCGGACTTGACGATCGCCTCGTCGCGGGCGCGGCCTGGAATTCCCCCCATGAACGAGATGGGAATCTTGAAGACGTCGAACGGAAACTGCCGGAGGGCCTCGAGCGACGACCCCGCCATCCCGAAGTCGTCCGCCGCGGTAGCCACGCCAAAGCCCTTTAGAGCACCGAGGATCGAGAGGTCCCTCTCCGGCCTTTCCGGCTGAGACCCGGGGAGGATGTCGAGCTGAAGCAGATTGGGCGGGAATCCGACGTCCGAGAGGATCGCCGCGACCCCCGCCAGGAAGTCGGGGTGCTGGAGCTCCTGGGCCGAGACGTTGACGGAGAGCGACGGCCGGCGGCCCTCCCCGGTGACCCAGGGGAGCGCCTGGAGGCAGGCGGACCGCAGGACCCAGCGGCCGAGCGCCACGATCAGCCCCGCGTCCTCGGCAACCGAGATGAACTCCGCCGGCGCTACCGGACCCCGGTCCTGCGAGCTCCAGCGAGCCAGCGCCTCCATCGAGCATGTCTCTCCCGTGGCGAGATCGACGACCGGCTGGAACGCTAGCGAGAGTTCCCCCTGGCCGAGCGCCCTGCCCAGCTCGATCGCAAGCACCCGCCGGCCGGCCGCGCGAGCGCTCAGATCCGGCGTGAAGAGTTCGAACGTGTCCCCGCCGTTCTCCTTCGCCCGGTACATGGCCGCGTCGGCATTGGCGATCAGGACGTCCACCTCGTCGGCGTCGCTCGGAGCGAGGCTGACGCCGACGCTGGCCGTCACATGGAGCTCGTGCTCATGGAGGACGAACGGTTCGCGCAGGGCGACCACGATCTTCCTCGCGATGACGACGACGTCCTCGGGGCGATGGAGATCGGCGAGGACCATGACGAACTCGTCGCCACCGAGGCGCGCCAGCGTGTCCCCGGAGCGGGTCAGACGGCTCAGCCGCCCCGCGATCTCCTGGAGGAGCCGGTCCCCAATCTCGTGCCCTAGCCTGTCGTTGACCTGCTTGAAGCCGTCGAGATCGAGGAAGAGGACCGCCACCAAACTCTGCCTCCGGAGAGCCTGGGATAGGGCGACACCGAGACGGTCCTTCAAGAGGAGACGGTTCGGAAGGCCTGTGAGCGCATCGTGGTACGCCAGGTGCCGGATCCGGTCGCGCACCTCCTCGAGGTTCAAGGGCTCGAGGGAAACTTCCGATTCGTTCATGCCAAGCCAACCATATACGTGTCGGCCCCGAGCGGCGCCAGATCCGCTGACCTGGTTCCGATCATCGCCGCCTCCCACCCTTTTCCTTCGCGAGGCAGCCCCGCACCTTCCGGCCCAGTGAGACCGAATCCGACGGAGAAAACCCACCACACGAAAAGTGGTCTCATGGTTACGCCGTCGGAACAATACGCCTCGGACCCCGCCCTGCGCATCACCTGAATTCTGTAGACCAAACTATCCGAATCGGCTTTTTCGCCCTCCGCGGCACATGCCCGACGCCGTCGCGCGGCGAACCCGGGTTACGCCGTGCCCGCGTAGAGGAACCGCTTGATCTTCTTCGTCGGCGTCTTCTGGAACTCCTCCGAGTAGACGTCGATCCGCGAGATCGAGGCGTACGGCGGGAGCTCCCGGTTCACGGCGAGGCGGTTCTTCTCCATCCGGGCCACCAGGTCCCGCTCGTGGAGCTTCATCGCGTCGACACGCTCGAGGTCCGGGTAGACGAGGGCGAAGAGCTTGCCGTTCCGCTCCAGGACCAGCGACTCGCCGACGAAGGGGAGGCTGTTCAGCTTCGCCTCGATCTCCTCCGGGTAGATGTTATGGCCCGACGGCCCCAGGAACATCGTCTTCGACCGGCCCCGGATGAAGATGAAGCCGTCCGCATCGATCACGCCGAGGTCGCCGGTGTGGAGCCACCCCTCCGGGTCGATTGCGGCGGCGGTCGCATCCGGGTTCTTGTAGTACCCGGACATGACGTTGACGCCGCGCACGAGGATCTCCCCCGGGATCTTCGACGGGTCGGCCGAGTCGATCCGGACCTCGAGCGTGTCGACCGGGCGACCCACCCCTGCCGTCCGGTGGTGCTTCCAGCCCGAGTAGCTGATCAAGGGGCCGCACTCGGTCATCCCGTACCCGCAGGTGAACGGGAACTCGATCCGCCGGAAGAAGCGCTCCACGTCGCCGTTCAGCGCCGCGCCGCCGATCACGATCTCGCGGAAGCGTCCGCCGAAGACCCCGACCAGCTTCTCCCGGATCTTCCTGTTCAGGATCCTCCGGAGGGGCGGGATCTTCATCAGGATCTTCGTCGTCTCTTTCTCCAGGGTCGGGCGGAGCCGCTTGGCGTAGATCTTCTCGATCACGAGCGGGACCGACAGGATCAGCCGGGGCCGGACCTGGCCGAAGGCGTTCAGGATGACCTGCGGGGACGGCGTCTGCGACAAGAAGGTGATCCAGCAACCGGAGGTGAACGGGAAAAGGAACTCGAAGGCGGCGCCGAACGCATGCGCCAGCGGCAGGAACGAGACGATCGTGTCGCCCGGCTCGAGGGGCATGTTCTCCTGCGCGTACCGGACGTTCGCGAGGAGGCTCCGATGCGGCAGCATCACCCCTTTCGAGAACCCGGTCGTCCCGGAGGTGTAGACGATGGCGGCCAACTGGTCGCTGGCGACGGGCGTCCGCTCCAGGCGGGCCGGGTCCTGGAGCGGCACTCGCGCGCCCGGAAGGCGGGCGGCGACGTCCGCGAGGCTCCGCCCGATGCTCTCCTTCCGGGAGGCGAGGAC
>CALFNC010000515.1 GCA_937902605.1 uncultured Acidobacteriota bacterium
GGGTGCGGGGAGAGGCCAGGCTCTGGAGGACGAAGGGACCGGTTATGTCCTGACCTGTCGGAAGGCGGACTGAAACGCCGCGAACCCCCGAGCCCCACGGAGGCCAGCACGATCGCGGCGGCCTCCAGGACGATTCCCGTGCCGTATGGGCCAACCGCCCCGAAGCGGAGGAAGACGTTCTCGCCCCAGAACGGGCCGACGATCCTCCCAAGAGCGGCCATCGACTGAAATGAGCCGAGGACGGCCCCCTGCTCGGTCGGAGCGGTCCGGCGGGAGACGTAACCCATCAGAGACGGGTTCAAGAGGGCGGTCCCGATCGCGAGCAGGATCGCGGTGAAGGCGAGGAGGCCACGGGACGAGACGCCGATCATCAGGGCGAACGCCACTGCCAGAGAGAGCGTCCCGGCGAGGATCAACCAGACCTCACCGAACCTTGCGACGAGGCGTTTCAGGAGCCCGCCCTGGACGACCGCCGAGGTGACTCCCACCATGACGAACACCCAGGCGACGGTCGCGGGGGTGAAGCCGAACCGGGCCTTGAGGAACTGCGAGAACGTCGCCTCAAAGTTCGAGAAGGCGGTCGCCGTCAAGAGCGACATCACCAGGAGCGTCCCCACGACTGGGCGGCGAGCGGTCCGGAGGACGAAGGCGAAGGAAAGGACCTCGAACGGGCGGACGACGGAGCCGGTGGGGCGCGTCTCGGGGAGCTTGAACCAGGTCCAGAGGAACGCGACGAACGAGAGCGTCGCGGCAGCGATCCCGGGGGCCGCAGGGCCAATTTGGACGGTGAAGCCGCCGAGGGCGGGACCGAAGATGAACCCGAGGCCGAACGCCATCCCGATGAGCCCCATGCCGCGTGCGCGGTCCGACTCGGTGGTGACGTCGGCAATCACTGCCTGGGCCGTCCCGATGTTCCCGCCGGTGATCCCGTCGATGATTCGGGACGCGAAGAGCCCGGAGAGCGAGCCCGCGAAGGCGAACAGGAGGTATCCCGCCACTGTCCCGAGCAGCGAGCCGAGGAGGACCGGCCGCCTCCCTATCCGGTCGGAGAGTCGGCCCAGGATCGGGGCGAAGAGGAACTGCATGGCCGAGTAGCTCGACATCAGGAGGCCGAACTGCAGCGGCGTCGGATGGTACTGCTCGGCGTAAAGCGGCAGCAGGGGAATCACGATTCCGAACCCGAGCAGGTCGATGAAGACGGTGAGAAAGACCGCCGTACTGGGCGATTGGCGAAAGGCCTTCAAGGACTCTCCCGGACCATCCCGAGGGCGGCCTTCGTGGCCGCCGTCTTCAGCAGAAGCTCTTGCCGCAGCCGCAGGACGAGGTCGCGCCCGGATTATCGACGGAGAAACCCGCCCCGCGCATGTCCTCGATCCAGTCGACGGTCGCGCCCTGGAGCTTCGGGGCGCTCGCCGGGTCCACGAGGACGGTGATGTCGCCGGCCGTCACGACGTTGTCGCTCGGCTTCTGGTCGTCGAACGTGAAGCCGTACTGGAACCCCGAGCACCCGCCCCCCTGGATAAAGACACGCAAGGACTTCCCGACCGCCTCGGGCATCTTGGCCGCGAAATCCTTCACCTTGTCGATGGCGCGTCCCGTCAGGTTGAGCGTGAAGGAAGCCGTCATCGAGGTGTCGGTGGTGGGTAGAGGCTGGGACATCTGGGTTCCTCCTTGTGGTCCGGAAGAATATCAAGCGGGCGGGGCGCCCTAAGACGAAGTCTCAATTATCTGGCCTTTTCTGTCAACTTCGACCCCAGGTAGCGAAAGTCGGAGACCCGACATGACCACAGTATCTTGTGGGTGACGTCGCCGCCAATACAACATCTAGCGTTTTTCGCTTGAAACTGGCCGGGTGCGCGGATACATTCATTCATCCGGCCCAGAAAGGCGAAAACAGGAGCGACGACGATGAGCGCCATGGAAAATCACGAGAAGAGGAACGAGGAAGCAGCAGCCGCGGCGGGACCGGTCCGGGACGCCAAGGACGGGCTCTCCGGCCTCGTCTTTCGCCGTCTCTTCACCGACGGGGTCACGGCCCCGTTCGACGCCATCGAATGGGAGCTGCGAACCGCATCGATCACGAACGAGAAAGGGGAGACCTTCTTCGAGCAGCGGGACGTCGAGGTCCCGAAGTCGTGGTCGATGACCGCGACGAACATCGTGGCCCAGAAGTACTTTCACGGGAAGCTCGGCTCGCCACAACGGGAGCGCTCGGTCCGGCAACTGATCGGCCGCGTCGTCGACACCATCACCAACTTCGGCGCGAAGGGCGGGTACTTCCGCACCGCTGCCGACAGGGACGCGTTCCACGACGAGCTGACGGCGATCCTCGTGACACAGGCCGCGAGCTTCAACTCTCCGGTCTGGTTCAACGTTGGGGTGGATGCGAAGCCTCAGGCGTCCGCCTGCTTCATCAACTCGGTTGGGGACTCCATGTCGTCCATCCTCGACCTGGCCAAGACCGAGGGGATGCTCTTCAAGTTCGGGTCCGGAACGGGGTCGAACCTGTCGTCCCTCCGCTCGTCCACCGAGTCGCTCTCCTCGGGCGGCATCGCCTCTGGGCCCGTGTCGTTCATGAAGGGGTTCGACAGCTTCGCCGGGGCGATCAAGTCGGGAGGCAAGACGCGCCGTGCGGCGAAGATGGTGATTCTCAACGTCGAGCACCCCGACATCGAGGAGTTCATCCGCTGCAAGGAACGGGAAGAGAAGAAGGCGTGGGACCTCATCGACGCGGGTTGGGACGGTTCCTTCAACGGCGATGTCTACGCCAACATCGCCTTCCAGAACGCCAACCACTCCGTCCGGGTGAACGACAATTTTATGCGCACGGTCGAGACGGGGGGGGCCTTCACGACCCGCGCGGTGGTGACCGGCGAACCGATGGCCACCTACGAGGCCCGCTCGATCCTCCGGGCGATGGCCGAGGCAACCTGGGTGTGCGGGGACCCGGGCGTGCAGTACGACACCACGATCAACCGCTGGAACCCGTGCAAGGCGACCCATCGGATCAACGCGTCGAACCCCTGCTCCGAATACATGTTCGTCGACGACTCCGCCTGCAACCTCGCGTCGCTGAACCTGATGAAGTTCGTGCGGGAGGATGGCGGGCTCGAGATCGATCGGTTCCGGCACGCGATCGATGTCGTCTTCACCGCCCAGGAGATCCTGGTCGACGCGGCCGCCTACCCGACGCCGGCGATCGAGAAGAACTCCCACGACTTCCGGCCCATCGGCCTCGGGTACGCCAATCTTGGCGCGCTGCTGATGTACAACGGCCTCCCCTACGACGGGGACGAGGGCCGAAACTACGCCGCCGCCGTCACGAGCCTGATGAACGGGCAGGCGTACCTCACCTCCGCGCGCATCGCATCGGAGATCGGGCCGTTCCGGATGTACGAGGCCAATCGGACCAGCTTCCTCGACGTCATCGGCATGCACCGGGACGCGGCTTACGCGGTCAGCAGGACGGGCGTGCCCAAGGACCTCTTCGAGGCGCAGCGCGCGATCTGGGACCTGACCCGCGAGGCGGGTCGTCAGCACGGCTACCGGAACGCGCAGGCCACGGTCCTCGCCCCGACGGGGACCATCGGCTTCATGATGGACTGCGACACAACCGGCATCGAGCCGGACCTCGCCCTCGTCAAGTACAAGAAGCTGGTCGGCGGCGGGACGATCAAGATCGTCAACCAAACGGTCCCATACGCCCTCTCGCGGCTGGGCTACTCGGACGCGGAGACGAACGCGATCGTCAGCTGGATCGACGAGAAGGGGACGATCGAAGGGGCGCCCGCTCTGAAGGCCGAGCACCTGCCGGTCTTCGACTGCGCCTTCAAGGCGCTGGGCGGGACCCGGTCCATCGCCCCGATGGGGCACGTGCGAATGATGGCGGCGGTCCAGCCATTCATCTCGGGAGCGATCTCGAAGACGGTGAACATGCCGAGCGACGCGACCGTCGAGGAGATCACCGACGTCTACATGCAGGGGTGGCGGCTCGGGTTGAAGGCAATCGCGGTCTACCGCGACGGCTGCAAGAGGACCCAGCCCCTCAACACGGCGGCCTCGAAGACCGACGACGCCGTGAAGGGACACCGCGGGAGCGCCACCGGTCCCGCTCCGGTCGCGCAGGCCTCCGCCCCCCGCCGCCGCAAGCTACCCGACGAGCGACAGGCCCTGACGCATAAGTTCTCGGTCGCCGGCCACGAGGGGTACGTCACCGTGGGGCTCTACGACGACGGGACACCCGGTGAGATCTTCCTCACGATGGCCAAGGAGGGGTCGACGATCTCCGGGCTCATGGACGCGTTCGCGACCGCCATCTCGCTGACGCTCCAGTACGGCGTCCCTCTCGAGGCGCTGGTCGAGAAGTTCAGCCACATGCGATTCGAGCCCGCTGGGTACACCAAGAACCAGGAGATCCCGATCGCCAAGAGCCTCGTCGACTACATCTTCCGCTGGCTTGCATCGCGGTTCCTGACGGCGGACCTCAAGGAGCGAATCGGCGTCGTCTCCCGGGAATCCCGGGAGGGCGAGGCCCCCACCGGCCCGACGAACGCGGCGGCCGCCCCGAGCACCGCCGTCTCCACGTCCGGCGCGGGGTTGCGCCCGATCGGGTTCGCGATCCCGCCGGTGGCTGTCGCGGGTATGTCGATCTCCTTCCAGAACAGCACCGACGCTCCGAGCTGCCACGACTGC
>CALFNC010000516.1 GCA_937902605.1 uncultured Acidobacteriota bacterium
GTCCTAGTGTTTCTCCTCGTGCCCGTCGTGCGGGCGCTAGGAAGGAAAGGGCTCGTTGCTTTCGCGGTGTGCGCCTCGCTGGGAGCCGGGATCCAGGCGGTTGGCGCCTTCTGCTACCCGCAAGGGATGAGCGACCTGTACGTCTTCTGTGGCGGAGCCGAAAGTGACAAGATGGAAGTCTGGTCCTTGAGGCTGAGCCCCGTCGTCGTCGAGGCGCGAGCTGGGATGGCCCCGATGAAATTCGCTGGCTATGCGCGGGGGGCGCTGCACAGGCTCGTTCGCGCCGGATCTCCTTCTCGCCAGACCGAATTACCGAAGTAGAGGAGGGGGAATTTCCGGCACGTACCTCGTCGTTCGAAGGATCTGGAGGCTCCGATCCGGGACGTCGGTCACGACCTCCAGGCCGAGGGAAGGGACTTTCCAGGTGGAGAACCCGTCGCCCCGGGACCGAAGGAAGTCCCGCAAGCGATCGGCCTCAAACGGTTCGAGGACGAAGGCGGGTCTAGCTGCGCGGTCGACCTCGCCGAGGAGGAGTTCGAGCGAACGGACGACTCCCCCGTCACCCTTTCCGAAAGGACTGGCCGGTGGCTTCCCGCCCGAGAGGTACTGGAACCGATAGGCGCAGTAAGGGGCGTAGACCCCGTCGATTCCGCGGGCGGTCAGGTCGCGAGCGAACGCGCGCGTCTCCGGGATCCGGTTCGTCTGGTAGTCGTCGAAGCGCTTGGACCTGACCTGACTGCCGGGCCCGAGCACCAGAAACAGAGCCGCCATTGCGATGAAACCGGCCTGCCTCCTCATCGCCAGCATCCGGTCAAGGAGATGTCCGGCGAGAGGCGCGAGACCGAGGTACATCGGGAAGAGGTAACGCACGTCCCATTTGAAGTCCGAATGGGCGATGACGAGACTGATGGCGGGTGTACCGAGCATCAGGAGAACGCCGAAGACGGCGAGCGGCCGTCCCGCTTCCGGTGCATCCCGACGGAGTCCGAGGACCGCAGAGCCGGTGATCAAGACGAACGCCCCGAGCCCTAGCCAGGCGCCCCCGGGCACCGTCGGGGGGAACGTCCACGCCGACCGCCCGCCGAGAACCATCGGGATCCCGTCGAGGACGAGCGAAAACAACCTGGCCCACGCGTCAGTCCGGGCGACGGGGGACATCTCCTGAATCTGCAGGCTGAGAAAGTCAGTCTGGACGTTCTTGATCCACCACGGGGCGCTTCCCACGAGGAAGGCACTCGCCATCGTCGCCAGGGGGCCTGCACGGGCGGCCCGCCGGGCGGGGGTGAAGAGCGCGGCCCCGGCGAGCGGCGCGAAGACGACGACGAGCGGGTGGATCCACCAGCCAACGCCGAGTGCTCCGCCGAGCAAGGCGGAGAAGAGAAGGACTCCTTGCGGCGGCAGGTCCGGATCGATGAGGCGTGTCAGCGCGTAGAGAGCGAGGGCGAGGCAGAGGAGGAGCGAGGTGTAGGCGCCGTCCGAGGTTAGCCCCTTGAAGAAGAAGAAGGACGGCCCGAGCGCGAGGTAGACCCCGGCGAAGAACCCGGCCCGCGCTCCGAAGGCCCGCCTCGCGGTCGCGGCGACCAGGAGGACAGTCGCCCCGACGAGCGAGAAGAGGAACAGCCGGTACGCGGCCAAGGAATCCGGGACGAGCCGGAAGAGAATCGAAAGCAGGTGCGACTCGAACGTCCCGGCGTACTGAACGCCCCAGTAGAAGACGGGGTGCTTGCCGTGGTCCCGGATGTCGAGGGCCATCAGGAGCGAGACGGCCTGGTCGGACGTGAACGGAATGGCGCCTCGTACGAGCATCACGAGGCTCGACAGCCCGAGAAGCGCAACGAGGGCGGATCCGGAGAGAAGCACGCGCCGGCCTGGCCCGGCGCCCCCGTTCACCCTCCGATCTCCGCCAGCCTCGCGACGATCTTCTCGGCAGCCCGGTCCCACGTCCATCGCGACGCCATCTCCTCCGCGGCGCGCCCGCCCCTGCCGGCGGCCTCTTCTCGGTTTTCGTAGACGTGGCGGAGGAGCTCCGAAAGGTGGTCCGGATCGGGGTCGGCCCATGAGTAGCCGTCGTAATACGGGCAGAGCGCCTCGGCGGGGATGGTTCCCTTCACGCGAAGCGGGTACGAGATGCCGGCGTGGACGAACTCGGTGTGGGC
>CALFNC010000517.1 GCA_937902605.1 uncultured Acidobacteriota bacterium
CCGCCCCTGCGCGCTCAGCGCCGGGCCTCCATAGGGACCGGCGGGGTGGCGCGTGTCGAGGATGCGGCACGGCGAGAGGCTGTAGTAGGAAAGAGGGGTCGGCGGCGGGGGCGGCGGACAGGACGGTGTCGTCGGTGCCACGCCCTTCCGGAACTGGTTCTGCCGGAAGAAGCCCCAGGGGCCCTCCGCGGCGGGCGCGCTCTTCACAGGGTTGAAGACCGCGATGTAGGTGTCCGTGGCGCTCGGGAACGGCGTGCCCGAGACGGCGACGACCTCGATCGCAATACCGTCCGACTCGAAGTCGGTGACCACGGCGCTAGAGAGTGCTGTGGGCGTGTAGAAGGAGGTCTTTGTGCCGCCGGGGAAATATGACTCGGTTAGCTGGAGTCCCGTCGCCGCGTCGAGCACGCAGACTTCGCTGTTCACCGGTACCAGGACCTCGAGCTTCGAGTCCCCCATGACATCCGCGACCACCGGTTCCCCGGCGTTGGGCGTGGCCCCAGATAACGACTTCGGGATGACCTTCCAGATCAGCGCGCCATTGACGCCGTTGAAGGCGTAGACGTAGGGAGACGTGCTCGGAAACGTCCCGTCGTCGGTGATGATGACGTCCAGGATGCCGTCCCCGTTCACGTCTGCCAGCGCAGGCGAGGAGGAGACCCATCCGTCGACAGTGACCGGCCAGCCCGGCGAAGGGGTGCCGTCACACTTGACGGCGTAGACGTATCGGGTTCCTGTGCTAGTGGACGGCCCGGTCCCGAACACAATCTCTGGCGATCCATCTCCATCGATGTCGCCGATCGATGGGGAGCTGTGGGCGCTCGGGATGTACTGAGGAAATCCTGGCATCTCGGGAGCAGGGAGGGTAAGAGTACCCGGGGGATCGCCCCAAGGAGAGGAAGTCGGCTGACCGGTGGGGAAGAAGACGTGGAGGTAGCCCCCCGCCAACGTGCCGACCGCCGGCTCCAGGTGCGAGTCGACGCCGATGATCACTTCGAGCTTCCCGTCGCCGTTCATGTCGAAGAGCGCAGGGGACGAAAACACGGTGTCGCGCACGAAGATCGGCCAGCCCGACTTGTCCGTTCCGTCCAGGCCATTCACGGCGTAGACCCGTGCGTCCAGGCCGCCCCAGACCACCTCGTTCTTGCCGTCCCCGTCGATGTCCCCGATCGCCGGGGTTCCCACGACCGCATCCGGAATCCCGTCGCCGGTGCCGGGACTGAAATCAAGGGCAGGCCGGTTCCAGAGGAGCGTTCCGTCCCGCCTGTAAGCGGCGACGCCTCCGGGCTGCGACGAGGTCGCGCCGTTCACACCCAGGATCGAGCCATATCCGAAGACGATCGCGGGCTTGCCATCGACGTTATCGAGGATCCCGACCGCCGGACTGCTGTCGATCAGCGACACGGGCGAGAGCTGCACCGGGAAACCTGGTGCGATGGTCCCATCCCACAAGATGACGTAGAGGCGCCCGGTAACAGTCCCGAAGATGATCGACTTGTGCCCTGGGGTCAGCCCGAGATCGGCCACCACCGGGTGGCCCCGGATGGTTCCGGCTCCGGGCAAGGTGACTGGAAAGCCCGGCTTGTAAGGGGGGTAGTTCTGGCCAACCGCTACAGAGGGCAGAAAAAGCCAGAGCAGAGAGAGGAGACCGATCCCCGCGCGCCGCATAATTTGTTCTCCGGGATTCGGGGCTGGGGATCAGATCACTTGAAATAGCCCGTGACGTCGAGGATGAAGTCCATCAAGGCAACAGGGGCACCAGGGGGGTCGTCGTTGCCATACACGATGTTGAGGTCCAGCGCCGTCCCGGCCGCAAGCGGCACGATCGCCCCGTTCGCTAGGCCCGGCTCGTACGCCTGGAAATTGATCGTCGAGACGACAGGGAAGGTCCCCCCCGCCGGCCAGAGCGAGAAGAATCCGTGCGTCGAAGGATTCAGGACTGCGGCGTTGAGGGAAACGGCTGCCGCATCGACTGGGATGCCGCAGTTCTCTTTCACCTTGATCAACCGGTATGGCCCGGCCGGCTGCTTCGGCGGTCCGTTGTACGGGCCCATGGCCGTGAAGCTCGCGTTCCGCGTGTCGGCGATGCGGCACGGGGTCACGGCAAAGTACTGGAACGGCCCGCCGGTGACCTGCGCCGTCGCGGGGAGGGCGACCGATAGGATGATCCCCAGCAGAACGACGTATCCGAGAGAGCGGTTTTTTGCAAGCGCGAGGAGACGGGACATGACAGTACCTCCTTGGTCCAGATCTAATTCTCTATCAATTGGAAGGGCCGCGCAAGCCGGGGAAAGCACCCGATTCCACCTTGCCGGGCCGCCGGAGCCAAACGTCCTACCATCATCGGTTTCCGTAGAAGCGACGACGGGCGTTGGTGACAGACCATTTCTCCTCCGGGTCGGCTGCTAGGGTCCGTAGAAGCCGTTGACATCGAGGATAAAGTCAGTAGCGCCTGCAGCTAGGTTCTGTACCGCCAGAGTTTGGAGTCCGTCCGTGGAGAGAAGGACGAGCGCGTTGTTGGCGCGCGTCCGTCCGGCCGTGAACAGCAGGCTGGTGATCGGCGGGTTCGGTGAAATGCCGTTCCCCGGATAGAGGCGAAGCTCGCCGGCGACGGTAGGGTCGACCGCGGAAGCGTTGACAGAAATGGCCGTCGCGGACGCGGGGACGAAACACTTTCCGAGGACCGAGAATGTCCGGATGGAGGTCGCGGCGAGGGCGGGGGCGGCGGCCGCCGGCCCGATGGTGTTGCGGGTGTCGAGGATGCGGCAGGGCGTTAGGGCGTTGAAGCGTGTCGAGACGGGAGGCGGCACGTAAAAGTAGCTGGAGAGGAGAACCGTCCCTCCTCCCGTCGAATTCGTCACGACGACATCCACGACGCCCGTAGCGTGCGCGCCCGTGACGGCCGTGATCGTCGTGGCGCCGACGACGACCGAGGTTGCGGCAACCCCTCCGATCGTCACGTTCGCCCCGGCAAGGAACCCCGATCCAGTGATCGTGACCGGCGTCCCACCCGTCGTCCAGCCGTTGTTCGGCTTGATCGCCGTCACCGTCAGGATCGACGGAGCGACCGCGAAGATGCATGCACCGGTGGCGGCGCTCACCTTGGAGTTGATGTACTCCGTGAGGCTCCGGGGATGGAAAACGAGCTGTTTCGTCTGATCGGGCTCGCAGCCGCTCAGGAGATGGCAGTAGCTCATGAGCGTCCCCGTCACGCCCGTCACCGCCACCCCGCCGGCCGTGTTGATCGTGAACGGGGAAGGACACGAGGTGCTGCCGAAATAGCATGTATAGAAGACGGTCGGCGACTCGCTTCCGTAGCAGGTGTCGATGAAACCGAGAGATCCGGAGTAGCAGTGTGTGTGGGGTGAGCCGAAATTGTGGCCCATCTCATGGGCGACGATCAGGGTATCTCCCACGAGGTAGTTGATCTTGAAGACCTGGCAGAAGCTGTACCCACTCGTCTTGCTGCAAAGCGAGCCGATCGGTGCGATCCCCGAGGCGGAATTGCTGCTGGGCTGCTTTCCCGATAGGAGGGTCGCGATTGCCCGGGTGATGCTTCCGTAGTTGGCGCTCCAGTAAGCAGCGAATTCGCTCAGCTCGGCCCCGGAGGCGGTTCCGTCAACGCCAGGGCCCGCCGTGTACGGATCCGGCGTCGACGAGACCCTGAGAATCGTCGTCCCCTGGCTGATCCGCACCAACACGTCCCTCTCGTAGATTGTCGTGACCGAGGCGACGAGCTGCGCGATGTAGTTCGTGGCGTTGGTGGTGTTGTCGGCGAACTTCAGGGACATGAACTCGTTGTCGGTGTCGATCGCGAGCGTGGCCCCGAGCGTCGGGGGGTTCGGATTGGCCATCGGGAGGAGATGGCCCGACTTTGATAGCTTCGGAGGCTCCGCCCAGTTCCCCGAGATCTCCTCCTGTCCGCATCGCCAGTCGGGCGCGGGCTCGCCTCGCCTTCGAAGGGCGCCAACCGGGGCGACGACGTGGCGGGGCCTGTCCGCGTCCGGGGGAAGGATCTCGTGGATCTCCCCGGCAGAGAACGTGAGCCCCCAGAACTGAAGCCGATCGGGGTCCACCGACACGACCGCGCGCCCTTCGTCCTGGTCGAGCTTGCCGAAGAAGAAGACGAGCCGAGAGCGCGGGATCTCGACCGCCCTGTTCCCCTCGATTTTTACGATCCTTGCGTCGGGAGCGTAGATGTCCCGCCGCGTGAAGACGACGTTGCCCCGAACGCCGGGCGCAGCGGGCCAAGCCTCGACGCGGGCAGACTCCCCGTTCGCGAGCTTCAGAAGCGCGGGTGCGAGGCTTTCGTTGAAATCGAGGAGCTCGATCTCGCTCGTTCCATCCGGACCGATGACCACGGGCCCCGATTCGGCGGCGCGCAACGGTCCCGATCCTCCGGCGGCGAAGGCGAGGGATGGAAGAAGGAAGAGGACTCCGACCACCAGGAGGCTCGATAGAACTCCAACTTCTGGGAGACGTCTTCCTCTATCTTCCCGCATCGGTCCCGTCCCAGTTCTGCGGTCGTCTCGGCCGGTCCCCGTGGTCGACCAATCCTCCCGCACCACGAAGCCTAGTCTCTCGAGAACGGTCAAGCACCCCTGCCGGAGCGAGACCGGAAAGGAGAGCCTCGCTCTCGGCAGGGGGCGGCTCCAAGATCTCGCGTTTTCATTCGGTCGCCGAATGGTAGTGACGAACGGAAGCGCCAGGCCACGAGCCCTCCCTCTGCCCAGCGCCAAAATAGATCCAACGATCTATTAACAGGGTCAGATCACTGGAAGTACCCGTTCACGTCGAGGATCAGGTCGACGGTCCCCGGCGAGCCGTTCATCACCTTGATGCCGGTGCCGTCGGCCGCCACCGAAACAATCGCGTTGTTCGCCCGGGTCTGGGCCGCCTGGAAGTTGATGTTGCTGGCAAGAGGGGGGATCGTCAGGTCCGCCCGGTAGAGAGACAGGCTGCCCGCAGCCGTCGGTCCCGTGACCGCCAGGTTGAGAGAGAGGGCTCGCGCCGAGGCCGGAACGCCGCACTTCCCGGCGACCGCGACGGCACGAATCTCCCCCGGGGAGAGGGAGGGCGCCCCCGCGTCCGGTCCGGTTGTATGCCGGGTATCGATAACGCGGCAGGGTGCCAGGGTGTAGAAACGCGTCGCAACCACGACGGGGACGAGCGCGCTCGCCTGCGGGGAAGCGCAGCCCGAGGAGCTGGTCTCCACGACCGAGAGGACCACTGTCCCTGACGCGCCCGCCGTGAACGTGATCTGGTTCGTATTCTGCCCCGCCGTGATCGAGCCATTCGTGATCGACCAGAAATAGCTGCTTCCGGCGTGCGCGACGGCCGAGGCCACCAGTCCTGTCGCCCCGGGAGCGACGGCAGTCGGGGCAGTGATAACCGGGGTCGCCGGACAGGTGCCACCGATCGCCAGGATTCCGGTCACCGACGCCGCGGTCTGTCCATCCGGATTCGTCACGGTCACCGACCGCGAGCCCGAGGTCGCGCCAGCGGCCACCGTGATGTTCATTGTGAAGTGCGTCGGATCGGTGAAGGTGACGGAGCTTACGGTCACCCCGGTCCCGCCGACAGAGGCGCCGAGGTGATTGGGAAAGCCGGGTCCGCCGGTGTCCGGACCCGGATCGAAGAACTCCGTTCCCGACGTGGAGGTCCCGGTGACGACCACGTTGACGTTCGTCCAGCCAGGGGACACCGAAGCGGGCGAGCAGCTCGCCGGGACCGCCGGCGGCGGTGCCTTGAGCTGTACTGCCTGGACTGCCCAGACGTTGTTCGCGCTGACGTATTCCTGGAACGTCCACATCGTCTGGTCGTCGGTCGGATCCACGACGGTCTGCGAGAAGTCCCCCCATCGACGTGGCAACGTCTTGCCGAGCGTGTAGCTGCCGCTTCCGGCCTGCGCGACGGTCGGGGCCTGCGTCGTCCCGGCGGCGTCAGGCCGGAGCCGGCCCGCCACGGCCACGCCGGCGCTCGTGGTCAGATTCGCCCTGCTACAGCCCAGAGCCATGTGACCCTGCCCCGACGCGGCGACCGACGGCATCCAGTAGTAGAGCGGGGTTCCGCTCGCGTCGTAGAGGGTGCCCGACTGGACCAGCGTCGGCGTCGCGGTCATGTTGGCTATCTCGTACCAGCGCGATCCGTCCATGCCGCCGCTGGACGAGCCGACGCCGCTCGAGTTCACCTGGATGTTGTGCGCGGTCCAGAGGCTACTCGTTCCCGCGACCTTGTTCCTGTGGATGGCCGCAGCAAATAGGCGGTCGTCGATCGCATCGAGGGAGTTGCCGATGCCGCCGGGGTGGGGAACGTCGAGCGGGAACGTGGTCGTCGGGACCGTTAGGGCCATGTTCGCGGAAAGGGAGGGAACCCCGCCGGGGCTGATGACCCTCCGTATGTCGAGAGCCGAGAACACCTGGTTGTCCACGCCGACAAAGTACCCCTCGGTCGAGGCCGGGTCGTCGTTGTCGACGCCCTGCGCCGTGAAAATTCCAGGCCCCGTGCCGTTGACCGCCCCGATCTGCCGAAATGCCGTGAGCGTCAGTGTCCCCGTGAGGAGGGACGCCTTATTGATGACGTAAACCGTAGTGCCGATGAAGGTCGTCCCCGAGGAATTGAAGACGCTGACACCAACGTAGAGCGCGTTCCTGTCGACGCCGAGGGTCGGATAGTCGGCGAACCCTCCCGTGTCCGAGTTGAGCGTCGCGCCGACCGCGTCCATCTGGAACTGGTAGAAGGTGAAGCTCGATGGTCCGGTGATCGTCGGGCCGGAGCTCACGGCCAAGAGGACGCGGTTGCTCGACGCGGCCACGTCGATCATGACGACGAACCAACGCTGGGTCAGCCGGTCGTACCGGATGTGCGGGTCCGACGGCAAGGCGCTCCGGACGGAGGCGAAGAAGACATCCGTGCTGGTGTCGAGCCCTCCCAGCGCTCCCCCCTTGCTGAAGACCCTGATACGGCCGTTGGCGATAGCCAGGATCTGGCTCGGCCCCACCGCCCCCATGCTGTCGGGCGGAATAAAGCCCGACATGCTGAGGTCGACGGCGAGGAAGTTCGCCGGGCCGACCGACTGCGGGCTGTAGGGAACCAGGCTCGTTCCAACGCCGGCCCTCGGCGGCCACCGGGAAACGGCGGGAGCGGCCGGGTTGTCCGGCAGGCCTCGCCGATCGGGGTATCTCGGCTCCGGGCGCTCGATGAGCGTTCCGGCCGGGATCTTCGGCGCCCGCGCCTCCCGCGTCATGATCTCGTCCACGGTCTCGGTGATCCCCGGCGCGCCGGCCCAGGTCTCCCCCTGGATCTCCGGCAGCTCCAGGGTCGTCCTCGCGACGAGCTGCGGAACCTCTACCCTTTCGGGAGGTTCAGGTGCGCCCCAGGCCGGAAGGGCCAGCAGCGAGAAGGCCCCGAGCGAGAAGGACATGATGCCCGCGATCGATCTCAATTGGCCTCCCCGAGAAGCGCGTCGTAGAGCGATATTCTCTCAGAAGCTGCGTGGAACGCCGACGGACCTGCCTCTCCCCCGCGGAACGGCGGGATGGCGACCTCCCCCGAGACGAGTCCGAGCAGGAGTTTCTCGACTCCGGCCGCTCCCTGGTCGGGAGGCACGAGGATTCCCCCGCCCTCGGCCGCGACCCGGTCGCCGATCGCCCCGTGCGCGAACGCCAGCACGGGCACGCCCGCAGCGCGGCACTCGCTCAGGGTCAGCCCGAACGTCTCGGGCCAGACGGACAGGAGGAGGGCGATGTCGATTCGCTCCTGGCGCAGGAGCCGCGTGAGCCCCCCGGCCTTGTAGTGGCCTACGACATTGGCACCGAGGCGTCTCGCGCGGACGAGTAGGGTCGGATCGCCGCTACCCAGGATCGACCAGCGCAGGGGCCGGGCCCGGTTCGCCTGGAATCGGCGGAGTAGTTCCTCGAAGACGAGAGCCCCCTTGTGCGGCCGGTAGGCCCCGACGAACGCCACGTGGAGCGGGCCGTCGCGCTCCGTATCACCGGCCGGCCGGGAAAGCGCGACCCCGCCTTCTCTCGGTGCGGGGGGGGCTATCACCCTCTCCTGCCGAGGGCGTGCTCCAGGGAACAGAGTCGCGTGCTGGCGCCTCAGGAACTCCGACGGGTAGACGACGGCGTCTGCTGACGAGAGGAGCTCCTCCCCGGAGGCCCGCCATCTCTCGACGAATCCTTCCGGAAGGCTCCACGACGCGGAAAGACAGGTCCGGCACCTGTCCGCGTCCCGCGAGTAGTTGCAGAAGCGGAAGAGGGGCTCCTCGACGAGGTTCGGCCGTGGGCAGAACAGGGCGAAGTCGTGCAACGAGATGACGACCTTCGGCCCTCCCTTTGCCAGGGCGAGAAGGGCTCCCGGCGGCCAGCCCGAGACCCCTTCGACGTTCACGAGCCTCGCTCCGACGAGGCGGACCGCCTCCAGGAGCGTTCCGATCGCGGCACGAGGACTCTCCGCCGGGTCCGTCACGGGCTGCCACGGTCCGAGACGTGCGCGCTGCCTGAGGCCTCCGTGAGACGTCCGGAGCGTCCACTGGCCCTCCTCGGGAGAGAGGAGAGCCGTCGGACGAAGGCGAGCCTCCTCCATGAGCCGTGCGCGAAGCTGCGTGGGTATCCCGCCCCAGCGAGGGGCCAGGGGCGTCGCGAGGACGTCCAGGACCGGCACCGGGGTTCCCGCCCTGGTCAGATCCTCGGGCGAGACCGTCCTCTCGACGCTGCGCCGGCGCAGCTCGTCGAATCGATCGGCGAGCCTCGCCCCGAGGCCACGCGGCCCCTCCGCACGCAAGAGATCCCACGCGAGACGCACCGCCCTCAACTCGTGCCCCGGCCGCCGAGGATCTCGCCGTAGATCTCCTCGATTCTTCGCGCGGCGACCGCCAGCGTCCTTACGGGTGGCAGGGCGCGCCGCCAC
>CALFNC010000518.1 GCA_937902605.1 uncultured Acidobacteriota bacterium
AGGAGCCGGGTCGTAGAGCCGTTTCACCGTGAACGACTTCCGGCTGGACACCTTCGTCGTGACGAGAAGGCGACGCGGGCTCGAGAGAAGCTCCCACGTTTCGCTCGCCGACCGCCCGGTCGGCCACTTGGACGAGACCATGATGCGCTCGCCGCTCGCCCCCTTGCGTTTCGCGGTCACCGCAGCGGGCCCTTCCCCGTCGTCCAGCTCCCGCTCCTCGCCGTCCGGGTAGAGCACCCTCTTTTTGCCGCCCACCCGAGTGATCCTGACCGTCTCGCCCTCGTCGGCGACGACGAGGCGTCGTTCGTCCTCCAGCAGCTGGTACGCGGAGTCCCCCAGTCCGCTCCCTCCGCTCGAGCCGCCGCGCCCCCCTCCACGGCGTCCCGCGCTCTCCCCGCGGCCTCCGGCCGTTTCCCCACTCGGGACCATCCCATCCTTCCCCAGGATGTCCGCAACCCGGGTGCTCTGCTCCTCGTTCAGCTGCCAGGTCCCCGAGAAGTCGGCGCGGCCCGGCGTCGGCGGTGAAGGAGAGGCGGTCCCCGGCCGAGCCCCTGCGACTCCACAGAGCGTCAGAACGATCACGGGCAGGGAACGAATGAGCCGCATTCCGTCTCCTCCGGGCGTCGAAATCGCCGCCTTCACTATAGATGAAGCAGGAACGCCGCCCGGTTCCCTCGGACCTCCCCCACATGTTCCGGCGCCGGACGGCCAGGCGCCAGGGACTTCCCGACGAGGTGTCAACGAACGGGATCGACCGGTTCGGTTTGACCTAGTGGCTACAATAGTGAGGTAAATACGACTCGATGGACTCCCAGACCGGATAGGATATAGAATTCCGATAACCCGCAAGGAAACTGTATGCAGAGATGGCTGGCTTCGTGTGCTCTTTCCGCCGTTCTCTTCGTGTCTTCGACTCCGTGCCAGATGAATCCATCGCACGGGCGGAGCCTTCACCCCACGCTCGGCGTCGAACCTTCGCTCCTTCGCGCAGCCAGGGACTTCTCGCTCCCCTCCCCTAGTCCGGCGGAAGCCCAAACATCTTTCTCTGTTTGAGTCGGTCTAGGAGGTCTCGATGTTCTTCAAGCGTTGGCTCTCGTCCCTCCTCCTCCTCGTCGCCCTGCCGGCCCAGCTCCTTGCCGTGCCTCCGCAGGGGAAGGACCGGATGGCGGCGGTCGCCGCCGTGCCGGGCCAGCCCCCCGTGCCCGGCGACGAGAAGATCGACCCGCTGCTCCGGATGACCATCGACCAGGTCGCCGAGCGCTGGAGCCGAATGCAGCCGCTCGCCGTCGAGCTCCCTCCGAGGAACCTCCCCGTCGTCCTCGAGCAAGATGGCTTGTCGGAGCCGCTCGCGCAGGTGTTCGTCCGGACGGATGACGTCGAGTCGACGCTCAAGGCGATCGACGCCGCCGGAGGGCATCACTCGACAGTGACCC
>CALFNC010000519.1 GCA_937902605.1 uncultured Acidobacteriota bacterium
GTCGGTCGAAGCGGTCGAACGGGGCGGCGTCTGGAAAACGGCGATCACCTTTCCCGATGGACGGCAGGAGCTTCTCTGGGACGACCTTCATCAGCGCCTCGCCCAGGTCGCGGGTTGGGACGCGCTCCCCTCGCCGCCCGACTCGTGGAGCCGGACCGGCTCGGGCTGGAAGGCCGTCGGCCGGGGCCGCGGACATCGCGTCGGCTACTGCTTGGGAGACTGAGAGGGCATAAACGGCCTCCCGAGCCACAGGGAATAAAGCCTCTTGGCCGCTGCTGCCGATGGGTCGGCCCGGGTTCCCCTGTACCCTTCAATACCGCCGCATGAGGCCGACCACTACGCCCTGGATCCTCACGCTCGATTCGTCTACGAGAAGAGGCTGAAGCCGCTCATTGGCCGGCTGGAGCCGGATGATCCCTGCGGGCTCTCGGAAGAACCGTTTAAGCGTGGTCTCCCCGGACACTAGCGCGGCGACCATCTCCCCGTTCACCGCGGACTCCCGCCGCTGGACGACCACGAGATCGCCATCGTGGATTCCGTCCTCGATCATCGAGTCTCCCCGGACGCGAAGGACGAAGTGGTCCCCCCGGCGGATCAAGCTCTCCGGGACCGACACGGTCTCGTCCCCCGGCAACGACTCGATCGGGCTTCCCGCAGCGATCCGCCCGAGCAGCGGAAGCTCCACCGCCCGCGCGACTGCGCGCTCCGCCGGAATCAGGAGGGAGCGCCTCTTATTCCAGTCGCGCACCAGGGCCCCTTTGTCGAGGAGAAGGCGGATGTGCTTCTGGAGCGTGCCAAACGAGGAGAATCCGAATCGCTCGCAGATCTCGCGCTGGGTGGGTGAAATCCCCTTTCGCGCCCGGTAATCGCGGACGAAGTCGACGATCTCCTTTTGCCGTTCGGTCAGCGCGATCTCTGCCATAATTCCTTCGGAGATTCGGCTATTCGTCCTTATTTCATTCGGATTCCATGCCGAATATGGCGATTATAGGCGTAAGTGAACCGCAAGTAAAGTACATTGTGAAGGTGACCGGAGGTGGCGACGGCTTGACGCAGCCGATCTGCCGTCTTATCTAGGTCAGGACGATGCCACCTCCCCCGCAGCAAGACGCCGCCGAGATCGACCTGGGGAAAATCCCCGAGAAGCTGAGGCGTTTCTTCCTCTCGCGAGGTGTCCGGACGGAAGACGAGGCACGAGACATGGCCCAGGAGACGGTCCTGCGGGTCCTCCAGCGGATGAGCCGCGGGGAACTCCTCCAGTCGACCGAGGCTTTCGCCCTCGGCGTCGCCAAAAACGTCTTCTTCGAATACTGCCGCCGAGTCGTCAAGGGCAACGCACAGGACGGGATCTCCGGCGCCATCGAGATTCCTTCTGACGACGACCCGCTCGCCGACGCGCTCGCCAACAGCCGGCGGCTCCTGGTGCAGAAGGCCCTCGGGCTTCTCCCCGACCGGATGAGGAGCCTCCTCGTCAAGAGGTTTGTCGAGGAAGTCCCGTCGCGCACAATCGCGCGGCAAGAGGGGATCTCCACCGACGCCATCGACATGCGTGTCTACCGCGCCAAGCGAGAGCTGAAGAAACGACTGGAAGATTCCCGGCGCGGTCCTTCCTCTCCGTCCCCCGTGGCACCGAAAGCTCGGGAGGACGAGTGAGCGCGACGCCGAGGAGTCCGGGACCGGAAGAAATCCGCGATTACCTCCTCCGCCGCCTGACGGACACGGCTCGGACGCGATTCGAGGAGGCGTACTTCGCCGACGATGGGCTGTTCGACCGGATCGAGTCGGAAGAGGATCGCCTCGTCTCCGACTACGTCCTCGGGCACCTGAGCAAGAGCGACAAGTTCCGCTTCGAGGAATCGCTGCTCCGGACCCCCTATTACCAGGAGCGAGTCGACACCACTAGCCGCCTCCATCGGCGACTGGTCCGCGTTCCGGGCGTTCTCCCGTCGAGGCGAGAGCCCCGGGCCCACCGTGCCGGTCCGCCCCGGCCCAGAAGGATCGCCGACCTGCCCCTGTTCCCGCCGGGCACCGGAAAGGCGGTCGCCATCGTCGTCCTCGGCGTCCTGCTGGTCGCCGCCATCTTGTCGGCGGTCCAGCTGAAACGTGACGTGGAGGCCCTCAAGACCGCCCGCGGGCCGCAGAACCTGGCCTCGCCCGTCACGACCGCGACGGAGGGGCCGCCGACCACCCGGGTGCTCGTCCTCTCGATCCCCGCCGAGACGGGTCCCCCGGTGATCCACCTGGAGGCGATCCCGCTCGGCTCCCTGCTGGTCGTCCCGCGAACCTCTCTGCCCGCGGGAAAGATGATGATTCGCCTTTCGCTCGTCGACCAGCAAGGGGAGACCGTGTGGGCGAGCGGACTCTTGAAGGCGCCGCAGACGGCGGCTGACGGGGATCTCCCTGTGCCACTTCCGGCCGGCCTGCCGCCAAGAGGGATCTCGTTCCTTGAGGTCGGCGTGGGTGGCTCGAGGTGGCTCGTGACCGTCCTGGAAACGTCATCGTCCGCCCGGGCCCATTGATTCCTGGCGGCAGGGTCCGCGGGCACGACCGCCGCCGGGGTCCCTCGTACTCGGCGGCGGCTTCTTTTTCGGCGCACAAATGAAAGAGCCCGCCATCTCCGGCGGGCGCGTCGTCACATGGAATTGAGATCTGTATTTGGACCTAGATGAGAGTCAAATGGTCGGGGCGAGAGGATTTGAACCTCCGACCCCACGGTCCCGAACCGTGTGCGCTACCAGGCTGCGCTACGCCCCGACCCCAGGCGCGAGGCGCGACTCTAGCATCTCGGCGTCATTCTTCCAACCATTCTAGCGATCGCTCCGCTGGCCCAGGCGTACGACTTCGAACCGGGGGCTCCGCCATGTGGACTTGACAGCGGACGATCTTCCCGTATCCTTTTACATGAAGCTCGGGGCAGGTGGACCAGCCCGAAGTGATCGTTTGCCAAATGTGGGCGCGGTCGCGACCCAGAAGAACCTCGCTAATGAAGCTAATCGAAGGCCAAGGAACATAAGGAGATACAGATGAAGAAGTCCGTTTCGATCCTCGCTCTCGGCGTTCTCTCCCTCGGCATGGTTGCCACCGTCGCCTGCGGCGGCGAGCAGAAGAAGGAAGCTCCTCCGGCCGAGGCCCCCAAGGTTGTCGAGGAGAAGTCCACCACCACCACGACCTTCCCGGCCACGCCGTCGACCACTTTCCCGGCCACTCCGGAAACGGCCACCCCGGCCACGACGACGTCTACCACGACTACCACGACTACTCCGGAAAAGAAGTAGCCTCGTCGTTTCATGACCACGAGAGGCGCCCCGGTCTCCGGGGCGTCTTTCTTTTCTCGACTTCGCCCGAGCATTCGAACGCTCGATCATGCCTAATGCGTTGCTGATCGACCTTGGGAACGTCCTCGTCCAGTTCGACCACGGCCGCACCCTCCGAACGATTGCGTCAGCCGCCGGTGTGGCTGACCCCGAGTCCCTTCGCGCCGCTGTCTTCGGCCGGAACGAACGTGAGTTCGACATGGGACGTCTTGACGCCCCCTCGTTCTTCCGGGCGGTGGAGAGAGACGCCGGCCTCCCACCTCTCCCGGACGAGATCTGGGGCCCCGCCTGGCGGGACATCTTCGAGCCCATCCCCGAAGCGCTAGCGCTCCTGGCGGAGCTCCGACCCGATGTCCGGACGTGCCTCGTGTCGAACACGAACCAGCTTCATTGGGAAGGGGTCCGGGCCGTCTGCAACGTCGCGTCGCGGGTGGACGCGCTCGCCCTCTCTTTCGAGGTCGGCCTCGTAAAGCCCGACCCCGCGCTCTTCCGGTATGCGCTGAATCTCGTCGGCGCCGCTCCCGGCCAGGCGCTCTTCGTGGACGACCGACCCGACTATGTGGAGGCCGCCCAGGCGCTCGGGATCGACGGCCTGGCGGTCACGAGTCCGGCAGTCCTGGAGGAGGGGCTGCGGCTTCGCGGGCTCCTTCGCGATTTCCACAGTCCGCAGTCTGGGGTCCGGACGTATTAACGTCGGCCCCGCGAAGACCTCCGGAGGAAACCACTCCATGAGAAGACCCCGCCCCTCGGCTTCCATCGTTGTCGCCGTCGCCGTCGCCGTCCTTTCGGCCGCCGCCCTAGAGGCATGCCACAAACAAAGCTCTGGCACGGCCGACTTCGAGGCGAAGCCGTCTGCCGGATCCCCGAAAGCTACGTCCAGGGGAATCACCTTCGCGTCTCTCTCGTACGACGAGGCCCTCTCGAAGGCGTATGCCGAGCAGAAGCTCGTGATGGTTGACCTCTACACCGACTGGTGCGGCTGGTGCAAGAAGATGGATCGGGAGACCTTCTCCGACCCGCGAGTCGGTCAGGCGACGCGGGGAATGGTCCCGATCCGGGTCAATGCCGAGAAGGGCGGCCAGGACGTGGCGAGGAGGTACCGCGTGGACGGGTTTCCGGTCGTCATCTTCCTCGACGGCAAGGGCCGGGAGGTTCAGCGGATCAGAGGGTTCGTCGACGCGGAGGAGATGCTGAGGGTTGTCGAGAGCCTCCCTCGCGTCCCAGCCTGACGCGTCGGCACAGGACTCTCCCTCACTCCCCTGTCGCCACGACGCCGCGCGCCGCGCGGGCCACCGCGAGCACGATGGCCGCGTCGGGGTCCCGGTGTCGGCTCAGAGACTCGCCCGGTCTTCCCGCACCGACGGCCGCGAGCGCCGAGGCGACCGATGAGAGGAGAGACGCCGCTCGCGACCGGCCGCCGGCAGCCTCGTAGAGGACCTCCGCATATCGTTTCGCAACCTCGGCCGGCGATCGCTCCCGGCCCCATTCCGCCGCGGCCTCCGCGCACCGGCGCCGGCTGTCGTCGTCGCACGCGAGGAGATCGAGCGCTCGAGCGACCGTCGACACCTCGTCCCTCCCGACCGGAACTTTCGATGCGAAAGCGTTCGGCAGCTCCCGGAACCAGCCGACATCGGAGACCACGATCGGGAGACCGAACCCGGCGAGACGGCAGACGGCGCCCGAGGTCTCACCCATCGTCGGATAACGGAGGTTGACGGCGAAGTCGGCTGCCGAGGCCGAACGCCAGAAATCTTCCTCGCTGAGGTATCCACCGAACGCCACGTCGTCCTGGAGGCCGAGGGAGATGACCAGCGCCTTCAGCGGGTCGTCCGAGGCGACCGCCCCGCCGACGAAGAGGAACGGCCTTCGGCTGCGCGGGAGGAGAGCCAATCCCTCCAACACCTTTCCTATCCGCTTGGCGGGCGTGACGAAGCCAAGCGTGACGGCGACGATGCGGTCGGAGGGCAGCCCGAGCATCGCTCTCGCCTCCTGTCGCGGCGTCCGTGGGCCCGGCACGACGTGGTGAGGGATCTCGACGACCCGGGCCGTGGGACGGTCCCGGAGGACTGCTCCGCGCACTAGACGGGAATGGACGATCACGGCCGTCGCGTTCCCGACGACTCCGCCCGACATCGGAAAGGCCCAGGGGTCCAGGTCCCAGATCGGGATCCTGGGACCGTCGACCGACCGGGCCGCGAAATCCCTCCCCCGAGTCCCGTGCGCCCGCTCCATCTCGCGAACGTACTCGGCGTCCTTCCCCTGGTCCAGGTAGGCTGCCGCGAAAAGGTGGTGAAGGGCGTAGTCGTGAAGCACGACGACACTGGGCAGCTCCTTCCCATGGCGGGCCAGCGCTTCCACGGACGGGAGGTGCAGAGGGTCGTTTCCAATCTGGAGCAGGACGACGGCGTGACGGCCGGAAAACGCCCGATCCGCGTCGGCGGGCCAGTACCGTGTCACGTCGACGTAGCCGTTCAGCGCCACGAGCAGCTCGCTCGAGTAGTCCGCGATCCCCGACCGAACGGGCGGCCAGGGGCTGACCATCGCCACGGAGATGCGAAGCCCTGTCAGCCGATTCCTCCCGCCTCGAGCAGAGTCCGGACGGCTTTCTCCCACGTGATGTCGCGGACAGCCTCCTGTCCCGCACGGCCCAGCTCCCTGGCCCGCGCCCGATCAGCGAGGAGCGACGCAGCCGCCTCTCCCACCCTCTTGCCGTCCGGCGGGACGACTTGACCGGTCACGCCGTCGGACACGAACTCCAGCGGACCGCCAGAATCCGTACACGTGACGACCGGCCTCCCCGAGAGAAATGCCTCGAGGGCGATGTAGCCGTAGTCCTCATCGGCCGGTGTAAAGAGGACGACTCCGGCCGTCGCATAGAGCTCGAGAAGCTCCTCGTCGGTCACCGCGCCCCTGAAGTCGACCCGTGCCCCCGACCGCTCCGCGATCCCCCGGAGGCGAGCCTCATCCGGCCCCGTGCCGGCGAGCACGAGGGGAAACTTGCCCTCCGCGGCCCCCTCGATGGCGAGGTCCATCCTCTTCCACCGATCGAGACGACCGACGACGAGGGCGAAGTCCCCGATTGGCCCCTCCCGGTAGCGCCCGGCCAGGGGGGGCGGGTGGTAGAGGGCCTCGGAGGCGATGCCGTTGAACCGCGAGAGCCTCGTCGAGGTGTTCTTCGCGTTCGTGAAGACCCGCCGCGCTTCGCCGAGACCGGTGGCGTCGGACGAAACGATCAGCTCCCGCCAGCGTGTGTCCTCCGGCCCCGCGTCGAAGTCGCTCCCTTCCGTTCCGAACCGGTCGTACGCCTGACGGAACTGGTGGACCAGCCAGACCACCTTGTTCGGGTGGCGGATGAGATACGACGGGAACTTCATCGGGATCACCAGGTCGATCGGTTTTCCATCCGACTCGGTGACGTCGAGGAGGCGCCATGCGAGGGCCGACAGCAGGATCTGCTCGCGCGGATACCACTTGAACGGTAGCTGCGCCAGCTCCGCCTCGTGGCCCAGCGCCCGGATCTCGCGGACGAGCCCCGCGGAGTGGCGCTCCGCGCCCCCGGACACGAACGGCACCTGCGCCGTACAAACCAGGACGCGCGCCATCTACTTCGTGCCGATCACCGCGATGTCCTGCGGCGCGAAGAGAAGACGGGCGATCGGGGCAAGGTCTTCACTCCCGGCCGCCGGCTCGGGGATCCGGTCGCTCTCCGGCACGGGGGAGCGGTAGTCGACCACGACGTCCCGGAATCCCGCCGCCTCCAGGAGGTGAGCCAGGGACGGCCCGGGCACCGGGCGAACGTGCGTGAGGTCCATCCAGAACCACTTCATCGCAAAGACCGACTCGGGGTTGATGGTCTCCAGGAGCAGGATGCCGCCCGGCTCGAGCTTGGCGGCCGCGAGGTCCACCAGGCGGAACAGGGCCTCCGTCGGGAGGTGCTCCACCACCTGGAAGGCCGTGATCCCTCCCAGGGAACCGTCCGGCCTCGCCGCCAGCCACGAGATCAGGTCGGCGCGCTGGACGGCCAGCCCCTTGGCGCGGGCGTGCTCGGCCATGAGGGGATTCGCGTCGCACCCGACCCCCGGGATCCCGGCAGACGCGAGGGCCGAGAGAAACTCGCCCCGTCCGCACCCGAGGTCGGCCACGGGGCCGTGGACGGATCGAAAGCGCTCGACGTCGCGAGCCTGCCTATGACGGATCTCTTCCTCGGAGCCGCGGAACGTCTCCTCGAAGCT
>CALFNC010000520.1 GCA_937902605.1 uncultured Acidobacteriota bacterium
ATTCCCGATTCCGCCCGGGCGGACGATCCGGTTCAAGCCGGGCAAGGAGCTTCGAGGCATGGTCGTGGAGAGTCCGCCCGAGGTTCCTTCCGGCGCCGGCTGAGCTCCCGTTGTCCTATCCTGCCCACCGGGCTCTTCCTCGTGCTCACCGGACGATTCTCCCACCTGGTTGAACATCGCTCTGTCCCATGGGTGTATCGTCTACTCGAATCTCGAAGGGGCCGCCCCATGTGCGACGATCCCTTCGACGGAGGCTTCGAAAGTGCCTGCCGATCCACCGAGAGACCTTGCTCCAGTCGCACCTATCGGGTCCGACGGTCTAGAACTCGGTCCTCGCGTGAACTACGCCTCCGTTGCGTTTGCGGCTTTGTCGGAAGGCGTCCTAATGCAGCTCGCTAACGGGGAAATCAACTCCTGCAACCCGGCAGCCGAACGCATCCTCGGTCTCACCCTCGACCAGATGGCGGGGCGGACCTCGCTCGATATCAACTGGGGGGCAATCCACGAGGATGGCTCTCCGTGGCAATCCGAGACTCATCCAGCGATCGTGACCCTCCGGACCGGCGAAGCCCTCCGGGAAGAAGTCATGGGGATCCATAGGCCGGACGGGACTCTCAGGTGGATCTCAATAAATTCCGAGCCGATCCCCGGGCAGGATGGGCGACACTCGGGTGTCGTCTCGACCTTCGTGGACATCTCGGACCGCTATCGAGCGAACCGCGTGGTCACGGAGCAGAGGGACAGCTTTCGCCAAAGTTTCGAGAGCAGCGACGAGGCGATCTTGCTGAATGAGCCGGGCGGAGCCACCATCGCCGCCAACCCGGCAGCTTGCCAGATATTCGGGCGAACCGAGAAGGAGATTCGGCGGATCGGGACTGTTGGCGTCATGGACGTGAGCGATCCGCGCCTTCCCGAAGCTATCGCCGAGAGAGAACGGACCGGAGTCTTCCGGGGAGAGTTGAATTGCGTCCGAAGCGACGGGACCCTTTTCCCGGGAGATGTGATCTCGATCGTCTTCACGGACTTCTTGGGAGGAAAGTGGACCAGCACGAGCATCCGCGACATCACAAGTCGGAAGCACGCCGAGGACGAACTTGCAAGGTCGGAGGAGCAGTTCAGGACCTTCTTTGACCTCTCCCTGATCGGCAAGTTAATCCGGGCTCCCGATGGTCGGCAGGTCCGCGTAAACAAGGCTCTCTGCGACATGCTCGGCTACTCGGCAGCGGAACTACAATCACGGACGCTCGTCTCGATTACGTTGGCCGACGACCTCCCCAAGACCCTTGAGTCGGTCCAATCCCTGCTAACGGGGGAGCACGACAGCTTGGAGCTGGATAGGCGACTCGTCACCCGGGATGGCCATGTCATTTGGACGCACGAGAGGACGCGCCTAGAACGGGACGAAGTCGGGGAACCGCTTCGCATTCTTACCGACATCATCGACATCAGCGGGCGGAAGGTGGCGGAGGAGTCGCTTCGGGTCGCGAACGACCGTCTCCGGAGAAGCGAGTACCTCTTAAACGAGACGGGACGGATATCGAGGGTCGGCGGGTGGGATCTGGACCTCGCGTCGAACCGTCTAACGTGGACCGAGGAGACGCGCCGCATCCACGAGGTCCCTCCTGCGTTCGAGCCGACAGTCGAGAGGGCGATCGGGTTCTACCACCCAGAGGACCAGCCGAAGATCGCGGAGGCAGTCCGGCGAGCCATTGAGCTCGCGGAGCCGTTCGACTTGCAGCTACGGATCATCACAGCCGGGAGCCGGGAAGTGTGGGTCCAAGCGATCGGGCACGCCGATCTGCAAGGCGGCTCGGCGACCCGCATCGCCGGTACGTTCCAGGACATTTCCGAACGCAGGAAGGTGGAAAAGGCCCTACAGGCGAGCGAGGAGAAGTACCGCCAGATCGTCGAGACGGCCTATGAGGGGATTTGGCAGATCGACGCCGAGTCGAAGACGACTTTCGTGAACCCGCGGATGGCGGCGATTCTTGGCTACACGCCGGAGGAAATGCTCGACCGGCCCCTCTTCTCCTTCCTGTCCGACGAGGTCCGCGCCGACGTTGAGGTAAAGCTCCAGCGCCACAGGCTGGGAGTATCCGAGTCCTTCGAGCGTCGGTTCCCGAAGAAGGACGGCTCAGAGGTCTGGACGCTCATGTCGACGAATCCGCTCCCCTCGCGTGACGGGGCCTACATCGGTGCCCTCGCGATGGTCACCGACATCACCGAGCGCAAGGAGGCAGAGGTCAAAGTGATCGAGGCCGAGCGGCGTTTTCGGCTGCTGGCTGAGGCGTCATCAGAGGCCATCCTGATCAGCGACCAGGGGAAGATCATCGACTGTAACAAGCAGTTCGCCACGATGTGTGGATACGAGATGGCCGAAATCATAGGCATGAGCTTCACAGACTTCCTTGCCCCCGAGTCAGTCGATTTCCTCAGGGACCGCATTCGATCAGGGCTCACCGATCGCTGGGAGGCCACGGCTTTTCGAAAGGACGGCCGCAGATTCCCCTTCGAGGCCGAGGCGCGGGTCGTGTCCTATCAGGGAGGTACGGCGCGGATCACGGCCATGCGGGATCTCACCGATCGAAAGCGTGCGGAGGCGGAGATCGAACGGGTGAACCGCCTCTACGCGGCGCTTATCGAGGTCAATCAGGCGATCGTCACGGTCCAGTCGCGGGAGGAGCTGTTCCGCGAGGTTTCCCGTGTTCTCGTCGAAATCGGCGGATTCAAGATGGCCTGGATGGGGTGGCATGATGTGGCGACGCACCGGGTCTCCGTGGTCGCCAGTCATGGCGACGACACGGGCTACCTGAAAGGTATCCGCGTCTATGCCGACGAGCGGCCCGAAGGCCTCGGGCCGACTGGCACGGCGATCCGCGAGGGGAGGCCGTACCTCTGCAACGACTTTTTTCAGGATTCACATACCCGGCCGTGGCGCGATGCGACCACCCTCGCCTCGTGGCGATCTGGCGCCTCGTTTCCCATCCGCCTGGCTGGAGAGGTCTGTGGCGCCCTGTCAGTCTATGCGCTCGAAGTGAACTTCTTCGGGGACCGCGAGGTGGCTCTTCTCGAAAAAGCCGCAAACGACCTCTCCTATGCATTAGAGAATCTCGAACGTGAGGCGCTACGGCGACAGGCGGAGGAGGAAATCCGTCGGTTGAACGCGGAGCTGGAGCAGCGGGTCAAGGAGCGCACGGCCCAGCTGGAAGCCGCCAACAAGGAGCTGGACGCCTTCTCGTACTCGGTGTCGCACGATCTTCGGGCACCGCTCCGGGCGATCGAGGGGTTCTCAGCGAAGGTGGTCAAGGACCACAGCGAGCGCCTCGACGCCGAGGGACAGCGTCTGCTCGGCGTCGTGCGCGCGAATGCCCTGCGGATGGCCAGGCTCATCGACGACCTGCTGGCGTTCTCGCGGACCGGTCGCAGCGAAATCCGGCACAGCCGGCTGAACATGAGGACCCTCGCCCGGTCTGCCTTTGAGGAGATCGCCGGGGATCCCGCAGTGCGGGCGAAGATCGACTTCAGGCTGGGTGGCCTTCCCGATGCCGAGGGAGATGGCTCGCTGCTCCACCAGGTGTGGCTCAACCTGCTGTCGAACGCGGTTAAGTACTCGGCGCGGGTGGAGCAGCCCGTGATCGAGGTGAACGGAGCGGTAGAGGGAGACTTCGTGGTCTACCGGGTCCGCGACAACGGGGTCGGGTTCGACATGGCCTATGCCGACAAGCTTTTCGGGGTCTTCCAGCGTCTCCACGGCGTGAACGAGTTCGAGGGAACGGGCGTCGGGCTCGCGCTGGTCCAGCGCATCGTGACCCGGCACGGCGGACGGATCTGGGCGGAAGGTGCGGTCGGGAAGGGCGCGACGTTCTCCTTTTCGCTTCCCGCGAAGAAAGGTGTCCCCGCCAGCTCGTTCTGAGAGGGTCCGCCATCGGCCTGGCCCTCCGCGATCTCGACGCGGTCCCCCGCTTCTCCGGCGGGTCAGGAAGGGATCCCGAAGCGGCCCCAAGTGGAAGTCGCGATTCCGCCCGGGCTGACGATCCGGTTCAGCCGGGCAAGGAGCTTCGAAACATGGTCGTGGAGGGCCGGCCTGAACTCCCTTCCACCGCCGGCTGACCTTCCGCTGGCGGGTCCTGCCCGGCGACGCGGTCATGGCGGCCGGTTCCTCGCCCACGATCTCTCTTCTCCCCCCGACGTTGGCCCAAGGCGGGCCATCCGGGAGGGGCGAGTAAATAACCCTGGGGTATTTACTCGGCGGCACACGGGCGCCCCTTCAGCGACCAGGGTTGATTCCTGGTGGCGCGCAGAAGCTATTGCCCGTCAAGCGATTAGCGAATGCGCTCGCGTCCAAGTCGAAGCGATCACGGGCGATCAGTTGACCGAAGCCGACCCCCCTGAGGTCAGTTATTTACTGATCGTCCCGACCTCCACCGAGGCCTCGGTCGGGGTGAATCTCGACTTGCGCCTCGATTCGTAATCTCG
>CALFNC010000521.1 GCA_937902605.1 uncultured Acidobacteriota bacterium
GGTGGGGGCCGGGGGCTTCCCAGGCTCCTCCGACGTGGGCGCGGGGGCGGGCGCTGGCTCGGCGGGCGTTGGGGCCGGCTCAGGCTCCGGGGCGAGGGCGGGCGCCATGGGGGCTGGGATCGGCGACGGCTGCGGCATAAAGGCGAGCTGGATGAGGCCGCCGATCGGGCTCGGCGACGAGCCGTACTTGATCCACCGGTCGATGTTCGCGCGGACGGCCGCCGAGGCGACGAACCCGCTCTTGCCGATGGCGACGCGGCCGCCGAGGGTCGCCTCGGAGAAGTCGTCGGGCTTCGAGTCACCACCGTCGAAGTGGACGCGGTTTAGCTCCGCGATTCCCCGAAAGACGCCGGGGACGATCGGAACGTTCACGCCCAGGCCGAAGGTCACCTGGTTCGATAGCCGGAACGTGTCGCTTCGCGGGGCGGGTAGGAACCAGCTGGCCCCGACGGTCAGCACCTTGTAGTTCAGCGTCATCCCGAGGTCCCAGTCGGTCCGGTGGGTCGAGAGGGCGCTGGCGTCGTTCTTGGACTGGGTCGGGATCCACATGCCGCCGGTGAGGACCAGCTTCACCTGTTCCGTATTCGGGTTGACGAGGAGCTTCGTCCCGATGCGGACCTTGTCCGACTCGTCGTGACGGATCTCCCCCGTCCGGTCGAACCCGTTGATGATCCCTGACCAGGCCCGGTCGTCGGCCCGGTAGGATCGCTGGCCGAAGGAGAGCGTTCCCTCCAGGTTGGAAAGGAGACCGAACCCGATCGTCATGCCGAGCTTGCTGGTCGAGTAGCGCAGCGGGTCATCGGTGCCGGCTGGGTAGGCGAGGGACGGAGCCGCCGTCAGCGCCTGGACGTCGTAAGCCAGGCCGAAGGAGAACTGCCCGGGCGGCAGGAACTCGGCGTTGGGCAGCACGAAGAGTCCGGTGGCGCCGTTCAGCGTGGGAGCCACCTGTGCGAAGAGGCTGGGCGCGGCCAGAACGGCCAGGATCACCGCGGTCAGGAGTCCGGTCCGCATCCGTCGCATCGAATCTCCTTTTTCATTCCTCAGTCCCGGGAGTCTTTGAGTCAAGGATCTCCATGCCGGTCTGAATATCCCCAAGGATTCAGTCCAGACCGGATCGCAAGTCGCGATGTTTTCGAGGCAGTCTAGCGCGCCAAGTCCCTTAAGCCAAGTCAATTGAGACTCCGAAGCGAGAGCCGGAAGCGAGGGGATCTCGAGGGCCGCTCAGGCGCCAGACGAACGAAGCTGGAGGGAGGGCTCCTTCAGAGAAGCGGGCTCATCTTCTCCCGGAACGACTCGCCCGCATCTCGACCCCGGATCGAGGTGACGTTCTGGCTCAACGTCTGGATCAGCTCCCGGACGACCTCGAGCCCCCGTCCGCGGTCGATCTCCGCGAGAGCCTGTCGGTAGAGCTTGTCGATCCCAGGCTCGCCAGGAGAGAGAGAGGCGCTCTCTGCCTCCTGCTTGACCTTGGTGCAGAGGATCTGAAGGCTGCGCTTCTCGTCGCCGCGCACCACGGCGTTGAACACTCCGCTGTGCGTCGTGACCGTCGGGACGACCGGGGCGGCGGCGGAGGCCGCGGCGGCGATGGGCTCGGCGGGAAGCGAAGAAAGCGTGGCCGGGGGATGGACGGGCGCGGGCCGGCCCTGGGTGGGGGCGCTCGCGATCTCGACCAGCTCGGCGGTGACGAGCCCGTAGAAGGTCTTCGCGATGTCGAAGGGTGACAGCTTTGCGAGCCTAGCGATCTCCTCGATCGTCCGGTGGCCGTCGGTTCGGGCCACGACGAGCCACTCCTGGGGCGTCAGGGTGACCGGCTCCGACATCCGTTCCCGGACCGCGAGGACCGGGACGAACTCGGTTCCCGGGATCTTCTTGGCGAGGATCTTCCACTCGTCGCTTCTACGGGCCGCCTCCATCAGGAGGTTCGTGTTCGAGTGCGTGATCGTGCGGACTTCGCTCTCCACTCCGGGCGAGAACTGGAAGTCGCCCTGGTTCCAGAGGGCGAGCGAGTAGATCGCGTCCTCTCCCTCGACGATCCCGATCCTGGCGTGGGTGATCTGCCCGTTGTGGATGTAGACGGCGCCACGTTCGGTTCCGCGCGTGAGGGTGAACATCCCGGTTTTGCCCGACACCGCGACCAGCTGCACGATATCGGCAAGCGGCAGTTCCCTCAGCGACCCTTGAAATGCCATCGTTTCCCTTCCCTGGACGAGAGGCGACGATAGCACCCCTCTTAGCCCCGGCGGTGCGATGGGGCGGGATGTGGGCGAGGCCCGTGAGAGTGAGCGGGCCGCGGCGGGCCGCCCGGCCGGGCGGGAGCATAGCGAGGCGCGGCGGCCTTCGCGGCCATCCCGGGCCTCTGCCCCTGCTCGGCCTTCTCCCGCCGCTCGGCCTTCTCCTTGGCGCGGGCTCGCTCCTCAGTCTTCCGGGCGCGGATCTGGGCGATCCGCTCCCCGATCGGGATCTCGAACCTGTCGGCCGGCCTCTTCTGGTAGTCGAACCCCGGGACGATGATCCGCGGGAGCCGCTTCCCGACGGCCCGCTCGATTGCGCGAAGGTCAGCCTCCTCGTCGGGGGCCACGAATGTGAAGGCGTCTCCTGTCGCCTCGGCCCGAGCGGTGCGCCCGACGCGGTGGATGTAGTCATCCGGAGCG
>CALFNC010000522.1 GCA_937902605.1 uncultured Acidobacteriota bacterium
CCACCGAGATCTACACTCTTTCCCTACACGACGCTCTTCCGATCTGACGTCGTGCTGCCGGCAGCGCCCTGAGTCTTCCCGTCGCCAAAGGCCGCTGCCGCGTCCACCAGGCGCCGGATTGCGGGTACGACCGCCAAGATGACTTCCGCCTTCGGACGAGCCGCCTCGGCGAGGGTAATCAGGTTCCGATCGATCCACGCCCGAGATGGCGCCCGTCCTGACACGAGCAAGTCGATTGCTTCGATCGCTACCTGCGCCGAGCGGGTGAGGTTTTCCGACACTCCCCGGATCTCCCCAAGAAGACCGCCGCGCCCAAGGACGGGCGCGAGGTGGGTGTCGTTGACTCTCCAGCCAGCAAGCTTCTCCCGGAGCCCGCCCGCCTTAGCCTGTGCGCTGCCGGTGCCCGAACGAACAGCGACAACGAAGGCATCGACCTCCGACGAGAAGCGCCGCGCCTCGTCGCTTTCCGGCAGGGCCAAATCGACGAGCCGGACGAGGGGAGTCTGGCTCGTGTAGCGCCCCGACTCCACCCTCGCATACTCCTTCACGGGCTCGACGACCTCCGCCAGGATCTCGAGCGACCTGGCCTCGGGGCCGACCCCGGTGAGCCGCCGGATCATCGATCCCCGGGACTGGAGATGGGTCGACCCGATGGCTTCCAGCTTTTCGCTTACGAGCGAGAGCCGCCGGTACATGTCGTCCACCGACACGATGGACGCCACTGACCAGAGCCTCTCCGCGATCGCGGCCGCCCTCGGCCAGATCTTCGCTTCGACGTTCTCGGCCGTCGCGAACTCGGTCCACATGCATGCCTCCCCTCCCAGGACGAGGCCCTGTTTCTCGGGCGGGAGGGCTGCCGCCTCGCCGCCGAGCGGGTCGACGCCGTAGTGCCACGCGGCGCTGAACATCAAGTCGAGGTAGTAGCCGGAGGAGAGGAGGGACGGATTGCCCCTGTTCGCCGCCTCGACGAGCTTCCGGTGCCAGCGGTAGGACTGGACGACGACGTCCCGGTCGAGGTCGGCGTGGAGCACCTCGTCCCAGCCGATCATCTTCTTCCGGTGGCCTTTCAGGATCTCGAGCAGGCGCCGGGAGAAGTGGGCCTGGACAGCGGCCGAATCCGCGAGCCCCATCTTCTCGCGGAACCCTCCGACGGAGGCGCTTCGCGCCCAGGCATTCCCGTTTACTTCGTCGCCCCCGACATGGAAGTACGGATCTGGAAAGAGCGCGGCCATCTCGGAGACGAACCGGTCGAGGAACGCGTAAACCTCCTCCCGGCCTGGATCCATCGCCGGGTCGAAGATTCCGAATCTCCTCTCGATCTGGTACGGGCCCGGCTCGCTGGCCAGCTCCGGGTAGCCGACGAACCAGGAGGTCGCATGCCCCGGGACGTCGAACTCGGGAACGACGCGGATTCCCCGTCGGCGCGCGTACTCGACGACGTCCGCCACCTCCTCTTGGGTGTAGAAGAGGCCGTCCGACCCGGCACCGTGCAGTCTCGGGAAGACGCGGGACTCGACGCGGAAGCCCTGATCGTCCGACAGGTGCCAGTGGAGAACGTTCAGCTTCACGACCTCCATCGCGTCCAGCGTCCTCTTCACGACGCTGACCGGGAGGAAGTGCCGGCTCGAGTCGAGAAGGAGGCCGCGCCAAGGGAACCTCGGACGGTCCTCCACGGAGGCGCCTCGAATCTCGAACCCATTGGGTCCCGGGGCGACCAGCTGGAAGAGCGTCGCCAGGCCGCGGAGGGCCCCCGCCGCCTCCGGAACGCTCAACACCACGCCGGCGGATCCGACGTCGAGCCGGTAAGACTCGTCCTCCCCTAGCGACGGCCACGCAGAGCCCTTCCCGCCACACGCGATCGTCACGGTCGGGGCCGGCGATAACGCCTCTATCTTCTGTACCATGCCGGTGGCCCGGGAGGTTCTGTCGACGAAGCGGTCGAACGCCTCGACGATCCGCGGGTCCTCACAGCCAACCTGCCTGAGCTGGAACCCTTCCGAAACGGGGATTCCGTCGTTCTTCGCGGCCGCCCGGAGAGGAGCCGGGACTACGGGCAGCGATGTCAGGGCAGGCTGTCCGGAAGCCACCGCTGCAGCGGTGGCCAGCGACGCCAGCAGGGTTACCAGCGTTCCGGGGCGACGCTGTAGGACGGAAACCGCTCGTTCGTCTCGAGGACGATCCCCCCGTACGACGGGAATTGCAGCGCCCAGCCATGCAGGTCTCGCAGGAAGGCCTGCATCTCTTTCGGCCCCAGCAGCTTCTCGCATGAAACCTCCTTGCCCATCTTCTTGGTCCCCATCAGGATCGCGATCCGCAGGAATCCTTTCCTCCCGGTCGCATCGGCATCGGCCAAGAGAGGGGCGAGCCACTTCTTCTGACCCTCCAGCCCACAGCTGAAGTAGCTCATCAGGATTACCTCGTCGAGCTCCTTGATGGCCCACTGCCTGGTCTCGTTGGAGACACCGCTGTTCCCAAGACCCTCGACAGTGACGTAGGCCGTGTAGGCGACCCCCTCGGCCCGGGCCGCTTCCATGTTCCGCTCGAAATACCCCCTGGACGAGTCTCTGAACTCCGAGTCGTCGGCCAGGAGGGTGATCCCGAGCTGCGGGCTTTTGCGAAGGAGCCGCGCGTACTCCCCGACCGGGTAGTTCAGCTCGGCGTAGAGGAAGTTGATCCTGCTGATCCCGTTCTCGCGGAATTTCTGCACGAGGCGCTCCAGACGTGCAGCACCCGGGTCGTCCGCCGTGCGAGGGGGGGCGATCCCGGGGTTCAGGTAGATCTCCGAGATGTGGTTCCTTTTGAGGTATGCGAAAAGCTTCTCGAGGTCTGCGTCGGTGAAGTTCCCCCAAGCGCTCTGCCACACGTCCAGGGCCAGCCACGTCTCCCGCTGTCCCTGGGCCGTCAGACCACGCTCGCGCCGTGCGCTGGCGGTTGGAGCCGGCAGAGGTGTCGAGATGTGAGCGAGGGTCCCCGTCCGTGCCTGAGGTCGCTGTGCGGGATCCGGCCCGGTGGCCGCCGCCTGGGATCTGGCGGCCGCGAGGAGTCTCTCCTGCCGGGCGGGCAGCACCGCGGCCAGGAGCGGGGCCAGCCTCTCGGCGCGCTCCCTCGGCAGCCGGATCCCGGTCGTCGACGCGTCCTCGCTCAGGATGATGTCCGCAATCGCCTCGAGCTTTGCGCGCACGTCCTCGTTCCCCTTGTTGGTCAGGCACGGCCGGGACATCATCTTCGCAAGTCCCTCCGTCCCCGGCTGGAAGGCGCCCTCCTCGAACCGGCTCCAGCCGGCGGCGAGCTCGCGGTCGCAGGACTCGCCCCGGACGGAGCGCTCTAGGTCCTCGAAGAGGGCCGCCCCTTCCGAGATGACATCCCCGTAACTCCGCTCGCCCTCGAGCCGCGCCGTCGCGGTACCAACGAACTCCTCGGCGTTCCTGACCGCCCGGCTCTGGGCCTCCGCTGCGGTCGCCGTTGCGGCCGTGTAGCGGGCTGTCGCTGCGAGCCCCTCCCGCAGGTCGCGAAGGACGCGCTCCGTGCGGGCGAGTGCCTCTCTCTCGCAGCCTGACACCTGGGTCTCCAGATCCGTCCTGAACCGGGCCAGGATCTCCCGGTCGACAGCCGGGATGGCGGAGTACGGCTTCCCGTTCCGGATCGTACGGACCGGCGTACGGGCCATCTCCTCGATCCGGCTGAGACGTTGGTCGAGCTCTCCCCAGCCTCTACCGCAAAAGCGCGTGAAATCGCTCCGGGCCTCCGTGCACCTCTTCCGGAGGTCCCGGATCTCCGCCTGCTGGTCGAAGGGCCCGTCCGCGGCGACAAGCGACGTCGGGAGGATCAACCCGAAGACCGTCAGGAATGCCAACGGACCCCGGCGGTGCCCGGCCGTCCCGAGGAGTCGGGCGCGGGCCGAGGTCCGTGGCTGTGCTTCCACGCAGGGGCAGAGCGCGTCTACCGCGTGACCTTGATAAAGTCGAACTCGGCAGCCGTCTTGAAGGTGACGAGGCCGACCTGTCCGAGATCGAACTGACTGTCGTTCCCCGTGCAGACGGGTTCGTCGTTGATGTAGCACTTGATGGACGACCCGTAGCACTCGACCTTGAGCCGGTAGACGTTGTCGGGACGGAACCCGATCCGATCGCCCCGCAGCATGCCGCGGACCCGTGGATTCTGGATGTCGGTCCACTCGCCGTCGACCATCTTCCCAAGGACGGCCCCTTCCTCACCCGCAAGGCGGAACATGTAGTAGTTTCCCGCGTCCTTCATCCGGAAGATGATGCCCGCGCCGATGATGTAGCGGATGTTGCGCGCGAGTTCTCGGTCTTCCGGGCTGTCGGTCCACTGGTCAGGGCGGTATGGGCGGACGCGCACGTCGGTCTCGATCGTGGCGTCGGCCACGCGGGGGCTCAGGATGTACTTGATGGCGTTGAGCTGCCGCGGATCGTCGGTGCGCTGGACGAGCCAGCCGTCGACCACCTCCCAGACGCCCGCGGTCTGCTGCCACTCCGGCTTGATGTTGTTGAACGCGTCGAAGTAGACCGTCTTGTTCCCGACGTCGGGCTGGGAGGCCACGACGACGGGCGGGTTCTCGGGGCCGCAACCGAACATCAGGAAAGTGACGGCGAACATGATCATTCTGCGTTTCATGAGTCTCTCCTCCTTCAAGCCGCGCTCTCGCGCGGAAACAGACTCGCCTTCATCGATCGGAGGCCCGGAAAGTTCTACCCTGTCAATCCCGGCTGCTCCGGCGGTAGATTTCGATTGTGTAGACGCCTTCGGAATCGAGCGAGACGTTGAACTTCGCGGCCTTCATGCCCGGCGCCGAAATGGAGACCGAGTGGCTGCCGCTGTGGAGCTGCACGGAGTCGGACCGCGAGTCGCCGATCGACATCTCGACGTGGCGGTGGTTCAGGATATCGATCGAGACTGTCCGGTCGAGGCGATTCCGGAACCTGATCATCGAGCGGGACTTCTCGGTCCCCTCTCCAGTCTTCGAAGGGCCGTTGATCAGGATCTGGCCGGTCGTCGCGATATTCGACGTCTCCTCCGTGGAAGGAGGTGGAGTGATGACGACGGTTTCGTGACGACATCCGGCAGCCAGCGACGTTGCGATGAATATCGATGCCAAAGTAAGGGGCCTCACACCAGAACGCATTTCTTCCTCCTCATGCCTTTCGCTCCCCCGCGAACAGACGCGTGCAGTCCACCTATATACGAATTCTACCCTAATACACTTTTCACGGGTCACGTAGCCTCTCACCACGAGGGAGGCAGGCATCGAGAAGGTCGACGGCCGCCTCGAGCTTCCCAGAGAGGACCGCCGGGACCCGCCCCGCCCGGTCCCTCAGGAGCTTCGACGCCCGGTCGTCCCGGGAGGCAGCGACCGCGTCGAGTAGCGCCTGCCGGGTCGACTGGCTCCCCTCGGCATCGAACCGGCCAATCAGGACTTCCAGAATGCCCGAATTCAGGGAACGCGGCGCGGAGGCCCGGGCGATTCCCGCGATCGCAAGAGCCGCCGCGCGGCGGACGCCCTTGTCGCCGTCGTCCAGGAGCGGCAGGACGGCCTCGGCCAGCTCCGGAGACCCTTGTGTCCCCAGGGCACGCAAGGCGGCCACCCGCGCAAACGCTGGCGACGAGTAGGCGGACGACAGCCAGGAGTCCAGGGGCGGGATCACGCATCTCTCGAGCGCCTCGAGGAGCTCCGGGCGCAGGTCCTCCTCGTCCTTCTCGAGCTCGTTCACGAGACGCTCGATCGCCCTGATGTTGCCCAGCTCGCCGAGGGCGTGAATCGCGGCACGTTTCACGACGTAAGGTCCGCTCGAGAGAGCATGGAACAGCCATGGCAACGACCTCTCGTCTCTGAGACGCCCAATCCCGCGGCAGGCCTGCTCCGCCACCTGCTCCCGCTCGCTCCGGGTGGCTTCCCGCAGCAGGGACAAAAGCCCCTGCTCCTCGGACGCCGAGACATTGGAACCGGAGAGCCGCCGGACCGCCGCTCCGATGGCGGCTAGCCGGACTCCGCAGGCCGGGGAGACGAACAGCGTCGGAATGAGGCCTGCGTACACGTCGCAGACGGTGGAGAGGGCCCACTCCGCCACTGCGTCGCGCCGGGGGTCCGCCCGCTCGGCGGTGGCGATCAGCACCGTGGACGCCCCCCCGTAGGACTCGGGTTGCCGTCCGACCGCGAGCGAACCGAGCGTCGACGTCGTGGCATCGGCAGATCCGATCGCCTCCATCACCGGAACCACCAACGAGGGCTCTCCAGTCCGGGCGGCCTCGAAGAGCACCCTTCGCGTGGGCCGTAGGATGCCCTGGCCCAGACCCGCCGTCGACGCGCTCGAGGGACTGGCCGCATCGTCGGCTCGCCGGCTGATCAGAGTCCGCACGACTCCCGCAAGACAGACAACCAGCGCTTCGGCCAGAACTAGCGCGACCAATAGGATCGCGACATTTCCATAGAACGCATGCGAGAAGGCAGGCTCCGGCCCCATCTGCCATCGAATTCTATGTCAGCGCCCTCGCTCCAGCAGAGCACCCTTCAGACCCCCTCGGATTGCTTGACGGCCTCCGGGCGCGCTGCCAATCTCCCGGCCTATGGCGCGCGTCCTCTTCTTTCAGGAGGCTCTCTACGAAAGCTTTGGGCCTCAGCTCCTCTCGGCCGTCCTGCGCCAGGACGGCCACGACTGCGACATGCTCGTTCTCGCCTGCGACGGGAAGCGGTCGATTGTCCGCGCGCTCCGGAAAATGCGTCCCGACATCGTCGCGTTCTCGATCTCCTCCTTCGGCTACGCCTGGTCGCTCGAGCTGGCGGCGCTGGCCAAGAGGGAGGTGGGGGCCGTCACCGTCTTCGGCGGGCCGCATCCGACCTATGCCACGGATTTCGCGCGCCGGAGCGAGGTGGACTTCGCCTGCCGGGGTGAAGGCGAAGGAGCTCTACTGGAGCTGGTCCGCGCTCTCGCTCAGGGGGGCGACGTCCACAACATCCGGAACCTGATCAGCAAGAACGACGCCGGGGAGCTGAAGGTCAACCCGCTGCGGCCATTGATACAGGACCTCGATTCCGTTCCCTTCCCCGATCGGAGCATCCATTTCAAATACCCGGCGCTGAGGGACCTGCCGTACAAGCGCTTCGCCGTGGGGCGCGGCTGCCCCTACGGATGCACCTTCTGCTTCAACAACGCGGCTAAGAGCATGTACGCCCAGCTCGGCCGGTACGTCCGGCACCGCTCGCCGGAGAACATCGTCGCCGAGATCCAGCAGGTGCGGAGCCGCTACGGCATCGGCATCGTGGGGATCGTGGACGACACCTTCACCGTCGACAAGAAATGGATGCTCCGGTTCCTGGAGCTCTACCGGCGTGAGGTGAAGCTGCCGTTCACCTGTGTGGTCCGGGCGAACGAGCTGGACGAGGAGGTGACCGAGGCGCTCGGGTCTTCCGGCTGCCGCTACGCGTCCTTCGGCGTCGAAGTGGGGAGCGAGAGGCTCCGCAATACCGTTCTCGGCCGGAGGATGTCCGACGACCAGATCAAGCGGGCGGCCCACCTCCTGCACGCGAGCGGCGTGAAGTTCCTGACGTACAACATGTTCGGCGTTCCGGGCGAGACGGCGGCCGACGGGATGAGGACGATCGGCCTGAATGTCGAGATCGGGGCCGACCTCTTCGGGACCAGCATCTTCCAGCCGCTGGTCGGGACCGAGCTTTACGAGCTTTGCCGGCGCGAGGGATATCTCGACGACAAGTACGCGGTCGAGGACTACGAAAAGCTCACCACCACGTCGCCGCTCCGGAAGATGCCCGATCTCCCCTTCCTGGAACGGCTACAGAAGATCGGCTTCATCGCCGTCCACTTTCCGCGGCTCACTCCGTTGATCGAGCTCCTCGCCCACCTCCCGCTCAACCCCCTCTACTCGCTGGTCTTCAAGGTCAACCTCTTCCTCCGCTTCAAGGTCCGCTTCCAGCTGTCGCTGCGCGACTGCGTCCGCATAGGCTTCCGCGCCCGCGGGCGTTTTGGCTGACCCCATCTCCACCGTTCCTACAGTCTCTATCGGACCCTCGCCGAAAGAGGAGAACGATCAGGGAGAGGCTGGACCTTTTCACCCTCTCACTCCAGAGCGATCCAGTCGACGCCGATGCCGAGCGGCCGCGGGTCATCCCCCTTCCCGGCCTGCTTCGGTGAGACCACGGGCATCGACAGCTCGATCCTCAGGGGCTCGTGCCCGCGGAGAGCGGCCGCGGCCAGCGGCGTCAGGTCGAGCCGATGCGCCGCGAAGTCGCCCGGTGGCACAACCAGCGTTCCGGCATCGGCATCGCCGATCCTCACCCGGACACCGACCGCCTCGCCGAAGGGAGGGCGGCAGCGGACGACGAGGCGGGACGGGAAGAACCCCGGGACCGGAACGTAGAGGACCGAAGCGCGCCCCGATGTCCAGCGCATGTCGACGCCGAGCGCCGCAATCGTCTCGCGGTCCCAGAATCCCTGCGGATCCCCCTGGTCATCCCACCTGGCGCCGAGGTCGAGGAACCGTTCCGATGGCCGTGGCTGCCAGAGTTTCTCCGGAGGGATCGAGAAGGTCGCCTCCCTGAAGACGAAGCACCCCTCCGACGGGCGCGACCCGCCGGCGAAGGGAGGGAGGCGCGTAGGACGGTCGCATCCGATCGTGTAAGAGCGGGGCCTCGGGAGCGGCCCATAGACCGGCGCCACCGCGACGACGAGATCGAAGGGGCCGGGATCGATCTTCCGAGTCACGACGCGGGCTCCCGTCTGATCGTCGGTCACGGTCAGCTCCGTCGGGAACCCCTCCCGGACGCCGGAAAGGATCGCCACTGGCGGACCGTCGAGGCCGGGGACGATCAGGTGCGCCTTCGGCCCCGCCCAGCGGAAGGAGGGACGCCCCGGCTCCTTATCCTTCAAGCCGAAGCCTGGGCCGAACAGGGGCGGCGCCGGGTCGCGGACGGCCACCGCGAGAAGCCGGTCGATCGCGAGCCTTTCGGCGATCCGACCGCCGTGATACCAGCTGTGCCAGACCGGGTCTCGGCGGTCGGGCGGGTCGACCTCATCAGTGAAGTCGGCGAGACGCACGTAGCGCGCGTTGGCCTGCCGGAAGCCCGAGACGAGCTCCGAGTCGAGGTATCCCCATGCCACGAGATGCCCTTGCCAACGCTCGGTCCGGAGGAACCCCTGGAAGACGTCGTCGGCGACGATCGTCTCGCGCCCCGGGTGGACGTACCGCTCGAGGGCGGCCATGGCCTCCGCCACGGGCGGTTCGTGCGTCGCGCTCCACCGCGCCTCCGGCCACGAGTGGACGAAGTACGAGGCGGAGAGGACCGCGCCCCCGATAAACACTAGCGGGCCACGTCGAAGGATCGACTCGACACCCGCCCCCACGAGAAGGCTCGCCACGAAGACGAAGGGGACCGAGTAGCGGCAGGTCGTCCTTCCGTGGAGGAACCACAGCGACCAGACCAGCGGAAGGAGGATGGTCAGGATCGTCACGAGCCCGGCGCGCCGCCGGGCCGCGAGCCAGACGATCCCGCCCGCCGACAGAAGCGCGAGGAGGATGGCCCGGCCCGGCGAGAGCGCGTCCCTGATGAAGAAGGTGTCGACAAAGCCGCCGAGGTGCGCCGACGCCTGGGCGTCGGCGCGGAAACCGATCCTCTCGCCGAACGAGGCGAGAAGACCCGAGAGGCCCCCGGCCTGTGCCGCGAGCCAGATGCCCCAGGCGCCGCTTCCAGCCACCCCCGAGACCAGGAAGGCGACCGTAGCGTCCTTCCGGTCCCGGAGACGGACGAGACGGAAGGCGTAAAGAGCGAGGACCGGCCCGAAAGCGAGAACGAGGTGAGGGCGGATGCCGGCGCCCGCGGCCGCTGCGAGCCCGGCGCCGATGGCGAAAAGGCGCGCCGCCCGCCCCGCACCGCCCTCGGGCAGCCCCTAGATCGGAAGAGCCGTCGTG
>CALFNC010000523.1 GCA_937902605.1 uncultured Acidobacteriota bacterium
CCCGGCGCGAACCTCCTCGCGGTCTCGGCGAAGAGCCAGCTCGCCCTCTCGCTCCAAAACCGTCTTACGAGCGCATTCTTTCCACGCGGAACGCTGGCCCTCGCGCCGTTCGCGGGGGGAACGCCGCATGAGCTGGACCCCGACGTCGCCTTCGCCGACTTCTCACGGGACGGCGAGAAGCTGGCGATCATCCGGCGGACCGACAAGCTGCCTTCCATCAAGGCGCAGTTGGAATACCCGTCCGGCACGGCCCTCCACAAGTCCGCCAACCAGCTCTCGCACGTCCGCATCTCGCCCACCGGAGAGCACGTGGCCTTCCTGGACCACACGGGGCCGGGGGACACCGGCGACGTCGTCGTGGTGGACCGCTCGGGGAAGAGCATCCTCAGGAAAGGGCCGTTCTCCACCCTCGAGGGGCTGGCCTGGTCACCACGAAGCGACGAGGTCTGGTTCGGCGGTGACCGCGCGGGAAACCGCCCGAGTCTGCGCGCGGTGACGCTCGGAGGCCGCGAGCGCGTCCTTCTCGCCGCCCCGGTTCAGCTCCTCCCCCACGACCTCGCCCCCGACGGGCGCGTCCTAGCCTCGACGGTCGAGCACCAGGTCCGGCTCTTCTACCGCAGTGAGGCGGCTTCTCCCGAGCGCGATCTGTCGGCCCAGGCCGACACAATGGTCGGAGCGATCTCTTCCGACGGCTCGTGGGTAGCCTTAGCCGACGACTCGTTTAACGGCGTCTTCCAGTGCTATCTGAGGTCCACGTCGGGAGCGCCTCCCGTCTCGCTCGGCCCAGGCATACCCATGGGCTTCGCTCCGGACGGCCGGACCCTGGTCGTCGTCCGACCGGAAGTCCCCGCGGTTGTCCTTCATCCGATCGGCCCGGGACAAGCGACGACCATCCGGCTCGATGGATTCGAGATCGGCAGTCTCTTCCGGGCGGCCGGACTCCTCCCGGATGGCAAGGCGATCTGGTTCCGCGGGAACCAGCCGTCGCGTCCGCCGCGCACATGGGAAGTCGCCGTCTCGGGGGGGAAGCCGCGTCCGCTCACTACCGAGGGCGTGAACGGATGGGTGACGGTGGACGGCGCGTCCGTGGTTTTCTCCCAAGACAGTAAACAGTGGATCCAGCCGATCGCGGGAGGTGAGGTCCGGCCCGTGGGCGGTCTCCTGGAGGATGAGTACGCCGCCGCGTGGACGGCAGACGGCAAGCCGCTGTTCGTCTCCCGATACGACGAGTGCCCCGCGAAGGTCTATCGACTGGACCCGAAGACGGGAAGACGCGAGTTCGTCCGCGAGATCGGTCCGTCCGACAGCACCGGCGTGCAGGGCGTCTTCGCGATGATGACGCCGGACGGCAAGGCCTGCGCCTATATGGTCACACAGTGGCTCACCAAACTGCACCTGATCGAGGGGCTGAGGTAGGCGGTGACGCTCGCGTCCGGCACCCGCCTTGGCCCTTACGAGATTGTTGCCCCTCTCGGCGCGGGCGGTATGGGCGAGGTGTATCGCGCGAAGGACACGCGCCTCGGGCGCGAGGTCGCGGTCAAGGTGCTGCCTGACGACGTCGCGAAGGACGCCCACGCTCTCTCCCGCTTCGAGCACGAAGCGAAAGCCGTCGCCGCCCTCTCACACCCGAACATCCTCGCTCTGTACGACGTCGGCGAGGCAGGGGGCGTCCGCTTCGCCGTTACCGAGCTCCTTGAGGGAGAGACGCTTCGCTCCGCGCTCGCGCGCGGCCTCCTCCCGCGAAAAAAGGTTCTCGACATCGCGACGAAGGTGGCCGACGCCCTCTCTTCGGCGCACGAGAAGGGAATCGTTCACCGCGACGTGAAGCCCGAGAACGTCTTCCTGACGAAGGACGGCCGCGCCAAGCTCCTCGACTTCGGAATCGCCCGGCAGCGCCCGCCGGCCGCTCCCGCAGACACTGTCACACCCACCCTCACCGCCCTTTCCGAGCCCGGCGTCGTCGTCGGCACCGTGGCCTACATGTCGCCCGAGCAGGCGCGCGGCGAGGCAGTCGACTTCCGGAGCGACCAGTTCTCGCTCGGAACACTGCTCTACGAGATGTTCGCCGGACGGCGCCCCTTCGGCGGCGGCTCCCCGACGGAGACGCTCGCGGCCATCCTCCGCG
>CALFNC010000524.1 GCA_937902605.1 uncultured Acidobacteriota bacterium
TCTCGGTGTTCCACTCGACGTAGGCGGCGGCCAGGGCGTTCGTAATGTCGGCGGACAGCTCCGGGGTCGGAGCGGCGAAGGAAAGCTCCACCATGTTCGTCCCTCGGATGGGCATCACCGAGATCGAACCCTGGAGCCCGTTCGCGACAGCCACGACCTGCCGCTCGGCCAGCTTTCCCTTGTCCGCGGCCGCTGGAGGCGCGCCCATCAGAAAGCTTTTCTTCGGCGGGTTGAACTCGGGGTTCGTGGCCAGGTTCAGCCGGCGGACCACCCGCTCGGATATCTCGCGGCTCGTCATGAGCCTTATCTGCGTCGGGACGAACTCCGGCGAGTAGTACTCCATGGCCTGTCCCGCCCCGATGTCGAGCGGACTTCCCTTGTCCTTCTCGACGTCGAGGAGCGCCGTTGCCTGATAGAGCGGTTTCGTGATCAGGGAGACCGCGAGCGCGGTGATGACGGCCAGGCCGGCGGCGATGCCGATCAGGATGCGCCTCTTGACGACGACCGCCCAGTACTCGGCGAGGTGGATTTCCTGCGGCGCGGCCTCCGCTTCCTCCGGACGCGGGACCTCTTCCTGCAAGGATTCGGGTCTCAAAAGAACGACTCCTTCACGATGACGACGTCATCGGGCTTCAGCTCGGGATCCCCGTCCTTCCCCGAGACGATCCGGCGATAGTCGGCGTTGAATTCCTGGTCCTTGCCGTCCGGCCCCCGCCGCTTCACGCGGATGTTGCTCCTGGCCGCACGATCGGTGAGACCGCCGGCGCGGGCGATGACGGTCAGGAGAGAGAGCCGGTCGTCGCCGTCGAACTCCAGCGCCCCCGACTGCCTGACCTCGCCGAGGCAGAAGATCTTCACGATGACCCGGGTGGGAATATTCACGACGTCGGACGGCCAGATGGGCACGTTCCACCAGGGCGATGATCTCTGGAACAGCTCCGCCGTGTCTATCTCGAGCTGGTCCGAGAGGCCGTTCTCGGCACGTCGCAGGATGTACAGTTTCCTCCCGGCGCGGTCGGTCACCCCGCCTGCCGCCGAGATGGCTTGAAGCAGGTCCCACCTCCCGGAGATGTTGAGGGCTCCAGGTCGCGTCACGGCTCCCAGGACCGAGACCGGCTTGTTGGCGAAGTCCTTGACGATCACCGAGACACTCGCACGGTTGACGTACTTGGCGGTGAGCATCGCCTCCAACCGGGCGGCCGCCTCACCAGCCGTCGATCCTCCGACCTTGAAATCGCCGAGCAGGGGCAACGCCACGTCGCCGTTCTCGTTCACACGGCGCTCCAGGTTCAGGTCGGGAACCTCGAAGACCTTTATCTCGACCAGATCCTTCGGTCCGATCCGGTACTCCCCCGTCTGCTGGCCCAGGGCCGGCAAGACAGGAAGAAGAAACAGGAGCATCACCGTTCCAAGGAAAGGCAGGCGCCTCATCGACTGAAATCGCCCAGCGATATGCCGGTAGAAATTCTTAGAACCGAACGGGTTACCCCGTCGATATTGGAGGTATACCGCGCTTGCGACGCGACGACCGATGCCGCCACGTTTCGATAGAAGCGAAACAGAAGCCCGCCCCCAATTTCCGTCACATCGTCTTTTCGTGCGACCAGGTTCGTTCCGACCACTACCTCGGCAGGATAGCTGTTTGGGCCGATGGAAACGAATCCTCGAAGGGCCACGCTCTGACCGAGTGACACCTGGACGGCCGCTGCATTTCGGGTCTCGAAATAATAGGGGTTGTCGAGGAAGAAGCTGTCCACCGGGCGGCGGTGGCCGAAGACCTGCAGCTCCACCGCGCGCGCAACGAAGTAAGACGCGAAAAAGGAATACGTCCCGGTCCGGTAACCGGGATAGAGGGAAGGCGCGGCGCCGTCCCGCCCCTTCCCTTCCCGGTATCCCCCCGAGGCGTCGAGATAGAACCGGGGACGGTCGTACCTCGCGACGAGGAGGTAGCCGGTCGAGTCGTTATTCCGGTTGTCCCCCTCTTGGACGAATTCCTCCCGCGTCTTCTCCACCTGCGCCCCGATGCCCAACTGCCCCGAGAGCCTGTACCGGATGCCGCCCCGCCAGGCCCACTCCGTCCGGTCGAGAAGGTCGACGGGATAGATGGCCCCCTCCGTGAACCCCTTGTCGTTGTAACGGGTCTT
>CALFNC010000525.1 GCA_937902605.1 uncultured Acidobacteriota bacterium
GCTCGAGCCGGCCCCGCGGCGTGCGCTCCTCGCCGCCGTCGCCGTGGCTGGCATCACGGGACTCGGCGTCTCCTGGGCGATCCCGGCCCTCTCTCGGCTCTCCGGCTCGCCGGCCGCCTTGACCCTGGCCGCCCACGCCGTCCTGCTGCTCGCCTGCGGGCTGGTTACGGGGTCCCTCTTTCCGGTCGCGATGAGCGCCTTCCTCGCCACGGAGCCGGGCAGCCTGGTGGCCGCGGGACGTTTCGAGACGGCCGACCACGCAGGGGCCGCTGTGGCCGCGCTCGTCAGCACGGTCATCCTCGTCCCGGGCCTCGGCCTCACCGCCACCGCGGGGCTGGCCGCCCTGCTGATGCTCATCGCCGCCGCTACCATCGCGCGAGCCCGGTGAGGCCCGGGACGCCGTCAGGTCCAGAGGCCGGGGATCCTCCGGTGGCAGTCCGGACAGGTTCCCTTGTCGATCCGGTTTTCCAGCATGGCCATGCCGACGCGGCGGACCAGCCGCGCGCCGCAGCCCGGACAGTAGGTGCTCTCGCCCGGATGCCCCGGGACGTTCCCCAGGTAGACGAACGAGAGCCCCTCCTTCAGCGCCACGTCGCGGCATCGCTCGAGCGTCGAAATGGGCGTCGGAGGCAAGTTCGTCAGCCGGTACGCCGGATGGAAACGAGTGAAGTGGAGAGGGACCTCCGCGCCGAGCTCGCCGCGGACGAACCGCGCGAGGTCGCGGATCTCGGCGGCGCCGTCGTTCAACGAGGGAATGACGAGGACGACGATTTCCGTCCAGATCCGGTGCTTGACGAGGCGGCGCAGGGTGTCGAGGACCGGCTTCAGCTCTCCGCCGCAATGCTCCTTGTAGAAGCGTTCCGTGAAGCCCTTCAGATCGACCTTGTAGGCCGACAGGACGCCGCAAAGGTCGCGGAGCGGCTCCTCCTGGATGTAGCCGTTGGAGACGACGGCAGTCTTCAGCGCGGAGCGGCGTCCGGCCACCGCGATGTCGAAGACGTACTCGGAGAACGTCACCGGCTCCGTGTAGGTGCACGCGATCACCTTCGCCGCCCGCTTCACCGCCAGCGCCACCGCGTCCTCCGGCGTCAACACAACCGTCTTCACCTGCTCGGGACGCGCCTGAGCGATCTCCCAGTTCTGGCAGCACTTGCACTCGAAGTTGCAGCCCGGCGTCGCGAGCGACAGCGCCACCGCCCCCGGCATCAGGTGGAAGAACGGCTTCTTCTCGATCGGGTCGAGGACGACGGAGCAGGGGCGCGAATGGACGAGCGTGTGGAGGACGCCGTGGCGGTTCTCGCGGGTCCCGCACGTTCCCCGCTCCCCTTCGGAGATCTTGCATCCGTGAGGGCAGAGCCCGCACTGGACCCACTCGTCGGGAAGGGACTTGTACCACCGGGCCCTGCGCGGGGCCAGACCACCCTCGTCGGGGAGAGGGATCGCCCCGCGGCCGGGGACGTCCTCGGCGAGGAGGAGCCTCTCGCCGGAGAGAGCCGCCAGGCTGGCCGCGCAGCCGGCCCCGGCCAGGGCGGCCAGCGCGGCCAGCGCCTCCCGGCGGCTCGTCATACCAGGACGGCCTCGATCTTCGACGGATCGCATGTGCCCAGCCCGAGGCGGCCCGCGGTCCCGATCGCCTTCGGCTCTCGCCCTTCGGCCGCGAGGGTCTTCAGGCCCTTCTCTTTCCGCTTCTCCTCGATCACCTTCCACGCCACGGCGTCCGCGGCCACGGCGTCGGTCGACACGAGGAACCCCTGGTAGGGCCAGGCCCAGGAGGGAGCGTATCCGGGCCCGTTGTGGTACTGCCCCGTCGTCCCGTCGACGACCGTCAGGCGGAGCTTGTCCCGCACCAGCGGAAACGCGGCGAGGTGGGGGACGAACGGGTTGCACCCTTCCTCGTGGAGCTTATTCGGGTTGTGGACGACCCCGTACCAGTTCTTCAGCCCGGCCGACACGCCGGCCAAACCGTGGTCCTTCAGGACGGCGAGGTTGATGACGGCGGTGAGGTCCTCGGCGAGGAGACGGGAGAACCGCGAGGCCGACGGTCCCCACTCGCGGACTTTCGGCTCCCAGTCGCCGTCCGTGCCCACCACCTTCACCACCTTCACCGCAGCACCGGATCCGACGGCGAAGCCACATCCCTTCAGCTCCCGTGAGGAGCGATCCCAGATCACGATCCGGTCCGCCTGGACCCCCGCCGCCACCAGCCAACGGCCGAGCTGCACCGCCGCCTCCGGACGGGACGACAGGCCTCGCCCCCCAAGGCAATTCACCTTGATCCCGACCACGTCGCGCGGCCTGAAGAGCCGCCGAAAGGCGCTGACCGGATCGGCCTCCCCGACGGCTCTCGCGACGGCCGCCCCGAGAGCCTCCTCCAGCTTCGCTTCGTTCACTCCCCCGCCCCGC
>CALFNC010000526.1 GCA_937902605.1 uncultured Acidobacteriota bacterium
TAGAACGCATACGCACCGTATTCCTTCGCGCCGTAGCCGAGGGAGAGCTGGACCGGGCCGGCCCCGGTCTCGAGCCTCCCGGAGACGCGGAGGCTCTTCGTCTGGAACTCGGTGTCGTCCCGGAATCCGCTCGACTCGGCCCGGCCCGCATCCACCGCCACCGCGATGCTGTCCCCGATCTTGGAGGCGATCCGGAGGCTCCCGGCGTCGAGGGAGGACGTCCCGTGCGCGTACCGCCCCTCGATCTGCGCCCGGGCGTGCCCGAGGCGGGCCCCCCGCGTCACGATGTTCACGACGCCGCCGATCGCGCCGGATCCGTAGAGCGCCGAGGCGCCGCCCGCGAAGACCTCTATCCGTTCCACGGCGTCCAGAGGAATGTCCAGGTCGGCCGAGAAGTGGTTCGTCTGGGGGTCGTTGACCGGCTCGCCATCCACCAGGATCAGCGTGCCGTCGTGGTCGGAGCCGCGGATCCCGATGTCCGCCTGGATCCCCTCGACGCCCCTCCGCCGAACGTCGATGCCGGGAAGGCTCTGGAGCAGCTCCGGCAGCGAGCGGGCGGGTATCGCGTCGATCTCCTCGCGCGTCACGATCCGGACCGTCACGCTGGGGTCGGTTCCCCCGACATGGGAGACCACCGTGACCTCGGCCTTCAACGGCCCGGTCAGCTCGTCGTCGGGAGGCTCCTCTCCGGCCGCCAGGAGGCGGAGACCGAGGAAGAAGGGCGCTGCGAAGGGGAGGCCGGACTTCCGAGTGCCCATCCGTCTCCGTCAGCCGTTCCGCAACGGAGGGGGGATGATGACCGTCCGGTCCTCCGCGTTGTCGGGCTGCGAGTCCAGAGGCGCCGTAACGGACGTAACGGTCGTCGTGGCGGTCACGTCGGTCTTACCCCGCGTGTGCGGCACCTTCGCCGTCTGTTGCGTGGCGTTCACGTTCCCTGCGGCGCGGGAGCGGCCGCTCGTCTCGACCCCCTTGCGCTCCTGGGCGTAGCGCTTGAGAAGGAGGACGCGGTCCTCGTCGAGGAAGCCGTTCATCGGGTAATTCTGGTGCCTCGCGAGCAGCTCGACGGCGTCGAGGGGCGTAAGGCCCAGGTCGTGGGCGGCGTCTCCAATCCAGCGGACGGCCATCGTTCCCTCCGTCACTTCCTCGCCGCGAAGACCGCGGCGGCGATCTCGGGCTCGACGAACACCCCGGTCAGCTCACAGCGGACCGAGGCGGCAGAAGCGGCCTTCTTCATCCCCTCCTCCACGGCAAGGAAGAGCTCGAGGGCCTTCTCCTCTGGCGCCCCCTCGGAGACGGGCATCTCGAAGACGAGGACCCCTTCCTCGCGCCGGGGGCGCGACAGGACGGTGCCGAAGCGCTCCACGGCGGAGGCGTACCCGCCGAAGAGGACGGCCGCCGGGAGGTCCGCGGCGTCGCACGGGTCCCCCTCGTCGGGGAGGCCGAGGGCGGCGATTGCGCGGGGCGCGGGCTCCTGCAGGCCGGACCAGGCCACCGTCGCCCTGAGGATGCCGTCCGGCGAGGGGGGCGGGGCGACGAGCGGCCCGATCTTCGCGAGGAGATCGGCGCGCTCCTTGGAGAGGGCCCTCCGGGCCGCGTCCGGGATCGGCTGGCCCGTGTCCTTCAGGAACGACTCGATCTGGAAGAAGTTGTCCATCATCCGGCCGGTGTCGGTCTGCGCCAGGAGCCGCTCGCGCTCCTTCTGGAAGTCCGACCGGAGCCGCCGGAAGTCGGCCGCGACGCGGGCGCCGTCGAGCCGGTCGGACGAGAAGACCGCCCGGACTGCCGCCACCTTGCGGGCCCTACCCGAGTCCTCGTACTGGTCCCGCTGGCGGTCCAGGTCCAGGATCTCCTGCTCGGTCCGGACGAGGTCCTCGGCGATGCGCTCGAGCTCCCGCTCCATCGCCCCCATCGCGTCCCGTTGCTGCTGAGCCTCGGAGGTCAGCTGGAGGATCCGGTCGCGCCGGTTCATGGCCTCGGCCCGGAGCGCTTCCTGGGCGCTCCGGCGGGCTGCGTCGATCACGAGGAAGTCCTTGAGCAGACCCATGGCGGCTCCTTCCACTTCGCCCCGCAGGGGTACGGGAGGCAAGTCTATACCGGGGGTGTCTTCAGCCAGGCCGCCACCGCCCCGAGTTGGGAGGCCCGGACGGCGATTCGCCACAGGACGAGGAGCTGCTGCGAAAGGATGACGAGCGCCAGCATCCAGAGGTCGGCGCCGTCCCAGACCGGGACGAACAGCCCCCACAAGACGAGCGGACCTAAGCCCAGGACGCCGAAGGAGACCTCGAGGGAAAGCGCCTTCACCGGGTGCGCCACGACCCGTCCGGCGCCCGTGGCCAGGGCGAGAAGGGGGTTTAGCCGGCCGGAGGCGCCCATCGCCGCGCGGGCGGCGAGGACGGTCATCCGGACGAGTCCCGCGGCGACGAGGAAGGCCGAAAGGCGAAGGAGCGCGAGGCCCACCGCCTCCCATTCGAACGACAGCTCGCTGGCCTCGTAGAGCTTCGTGGGGGCCAGGAAGAGCCCCCACCACGCTCCGCCGATTCCCGCCGCAGAGACGAGCGAGAGGGTCAACGAGGAGGGAGCGAAGCGGGCTGCGTCGGCGAGAAATCCGCCCAGGTCGGCGGTGGAGTCACTGGCGAAGCGGGCCGCAAAGCCGCCCGCGAAGATCGAGGCCACAACCGCGTTGGTGAGACCGAGGAAGAGGAGGCTCCCGCCGAACCCTCGGACGAGTCCCGAGACGTTCCCGTCTCCCCCGGCCAGCTTCGCCCAGGAACGGGAGCTGCCGAAGACGTCAGGGTGGCTCCTGAAGAAGTGCTCGGTGAACGTCGTCTCGCCTCCCTTGACGAGGGGGAAGGCGTTCGGCAGCGGGTCGAGCGTCTCGTGGAGAGAGAAGGCCGCCGGCCGGGCGAGGGCCAGGGCGAGGAGGGCATTGACGGCGAGGAGGAGCAGCAGCGCCTTCCAGGTGGAGGCCGCGCTGACGAGCCCGCGGGCGGTCAGGATGGGGAGTCCGTCTCGCCGGATAGCGCTCACGGGAGTCCTCCGGCCGTCACGGCGAGGAGCGCGAAGAGCTCGAGAAGGTTCTGTCCCCAGAAGCGGAGACGGTGCGACAGCCAGCCGGCGGGCCTGGAGTCGGGCTCCACCAGGCGGCCGTTGTTGAGGACGTTCACGTCGAGGAGGAGGTTCCGGTCGGGGTCGACGGTAACCGACACGAGCTTCGCCCCGGTCGTCCGGAAGCGGACCCACCGGTCCGACCCGTCCCACGTCCGCCGGACGACGTGGTTCCCCTCGAACCGAAGCTCCACTGCCACCGGCCAGACGCCGTCCCCGAGCCGGCGGACCACCGCCTCCGACTCCCAGAGCACCGGTTTCGGGAGGTCCTTGATCTCCTTGGGCGGAACGAACTTCAGCGAGGTCCCCTCCCCGGTGTAACCCGCCGGGCCGTCCAGCCGATGGGCCGAGGCCGACTCGACGGCGTAGTCGTATGTCGGAGCCCCTTGCCAGGCCCGCCCGAGCGCGGCCTCCACAGTGGGTGAGACCTCATGCACCTCCCGGAGGAAGTCCTGGGTCGTCGGGTGGCGGAAGGCCCAGTGCGTCGCATAGCTCTTCATGATCCGCATCCAGGCGTCGTTCCCCGCCGTGCGGGCCGCCGACTCGAGGGCGAGCTGGGTCTTGGAGTAGACGTTCACCTTCACGCTGTCCCACCCCAGCTGCCGGAACGTCGGCACCGCCATCGAGTCGGTCAGGCCCGCGGCCTGCGCGTCGAGATAGCCGCCGGCGTATCCCTCCGGCGGTACCTTCAGCCAAGGGAATGGAAGCGTGACGCCCATGAGCTTCCATTCCAGCGGGCGATTTCCCCAGGTCTCCTTCATCACGCGCCCGGTCGCCCACGTGTTGATTCCCTCGTCGAGGTGCGCCTCGTCAGTCTCATTGGAGGCGAGCATCCCGTAGAAGACCTGGTGCCCATACTCGTGGACGGTGACCCCCTCGGGGCTGGGGAGCGACTTAGGCGCGATCCACGAAACGCCGCCGGTGAAGAGAGTTGGGTACTCCATCCCGCCGGCCCCGGAGCCGTAAGGCGGGTCGACGATCGTCAGGACCGGGTAGGGGTACGGGACGAACCAGGTGCCGTACTTCGCGAGGGCGTCCTTGGCGGCCTGGAAATACCGGTCCTTCACGCTCCGGTGCTCCGGCTGGAGAAGCAGGATCAGCGTGACGTTCGGCAGCCCCGGGTGGGAGAAGCTGTCGCGGTGCACCTCGAATCGCGGTGAGCAGGTCCAGGCGAAGTCATGGACGTCCTCTGCCAGGAAGCGAGTCTGGATCCTCCCGCCCGACAGCTGGATCGTCTCCTTCTCGACGCCGGTCGCCCCGACCTTCCCTTTCATCGACGCCGGGAGCTCCAGCGTGACGTCGTAGTCGCCGAAGTCGGCGAAGAACTCGGTCGCGGCGTGGAACTGGTGCGTCACCCACCCGTTCTCGGTCGCCTTGCCCAGCTTCGGGAACCACTGCCCTGCCAGGAGGAAGTCGCCCCAGAAGCCGGTTCGGACCGTATTCCGCGGGAGCTTCGACACGAAGTCGACGCGGAATGTGAGGGTGGAACCCGGCGGCACCGGGCGCGGCAGGGGGATCCGCGCGACGGTCCGGTCATCGGGGTTGCCGTCGTCGGGGGAGACGAACCCGAGGCTCGCCGTCAGGTCGGTCCCGTCCGCGAGCGCGACCCGGTTCACCTCGATCGTGCCGAACCAGGCCGGGTCGTCCCGGTGCTTCTTCATCCGGTCGTCGCGGCGGAACGTCGAGACCTCGTTGCGGAAGGCGTTCAGGTAGAGGTGAAGCTCGATCTCGCGGAAGGTGTGCCCGGTCCGGTTGACGAACGTGACCGCCTCCTCGGCGGTCAGCTTCTTGGATGTCTCATCCCAGCTCGCGGAAATCCGGTACGACGCGACCGGTGCGACCCGCTGCCCTGCCAAGAGGGGGAGCCCGCCCACGAGGAGAGCGACGCAGAGGAATGGTCGCAGTCTCACGGCCGCGGATGGTATCAGCCGGCCGTCACCGCGCGGCTCGTTCCGAACACCGGCCGCTCGGGCCACGACCGGTCGTATCGCCCGCTTGACTAGAATCGAGAGGTGAAGGCGAACGAGCTGATCGAGGCGCTCCGGAGCGAGATCCGCCGGCACGGGGATCTCTACTACATCCACGACCGGCCCGATATCTCGGACGCGGAGTACGACGCCCTCGTCCGCGAGCTGATCGAGCTGGAGGCGAAGCACCCGGAGCTGGTGACGTCCGACTCGCCGACTCAGCGGGTCGGAGGAACACCGGTGAGCGAGATGCCGGAGGTCCGGCACGAAGTCCCGCTCCTCTCGCTCGAGAACGGCTACTCGCCAGAGGACATGGCCGCGTGGCTCCAGCGCGTTGCCGACCGGCTCGATGGCCAGCTCCCCGACGTGGTCATGGAGCTGAAGATCGACGGGTTGTCGGTCGCGCTCGTCTACGAGGAGGGGCGTCTCGTACGCGCGGCGACGCGGGGGGACGGGACGACGGGCGAGGATGTCACCCCGAACGTCCGGACGATCCGGACAGTGCCCGTGCAGCTCTCGGGCCCCGCCGTTCCTCGTCTCCTAGAGGTCCGAGGCGAGGTCTACTTCAGATCGGAAGAGCGTC
>CALFNC010000527.1 GCA_937902605.1 uncultured Acidobacteriota bacterium
CTTCCGGTGCATCACCTGCGGCTGCCGGAGCGCCGCCTCGAGCGACAGGATGTCACCTGACGGGACGTCCTTCGCGTTGAGGAGGTCGATCCACTCGGCGGTCGGGCGCTCCGCCAATTTCGCCTCGAGGAGGGGCGTCAGCGCGTGCCGATTCCTCTTCCGGGTGTCGCGCTCGGAAAAACGCGGGTCGCTCTTCAGCTCGGGGACGCCGAGGACATCGCAGACCGCCTCCCATTGCTCCTGCTTGTTCGCCGCGATGTTGATGTGGCCGTCCTTCGTCCGGAACGTTCCCGACGGCGCCGCTGTGAAGTTGTCGTTTCCCATGGCAACCGGCCCCTGCCCGCCGATGAGGAGGTTCGCGGCAACCCATCCCATCAGCGGCATGATCGAGTCGAGGAGTGCGACGTCGATCATCTGCCCCTCGCCCGTCCGCTCCCGGTGGTAGAGCGCCGCCACCACCGCGAACGCCGCGTTCAGGCCGCCGACGGTGTCACAGATCGGGAAGCCGGCGCGGAGCGGGTGGAGCCGCTCGTCGCCGTTGACGTCCATCTCGCCCGAGAGCCCCTGGATGATCTGGTCGTAGGCCGGCTTGTCGGCGTCCGGGCCGTCCTGACCGAAGCCTGAGATGGCGCAGTAGACGAGGCGCGGATTGACGGCCCTCATCGCCTCCCACGGGAAGCCGAGCCGCTTCATGACGCCGGGGCGGAAGTTCTCGACAACGACGTCGGCCATCACGAGGAGCCTGCCGAAGATCTCGCGCGCCTCGGGCTTCTTCAGGTTCAGCGTCAGCGACTTCTTGTTCGCGTTCTGCGCCAGAAAGCTCGTCCCCATCAGCTCCTTGTTCAGCTTCGGGACGTTTCCCAGCTTCCGCGCGAGGTCGCCGTCGGTCGGGTTCTCGACCTTGATCACCTCGGCCCCGAGAAGGGCCAGGTGCAGCGTGGCGAAGGGCCCCGAGAGGACGTTCGTCAGGTCCAGGACCTTAACCCCATCGAGGATCCTCCCGGGCTTCCCGGGCTTCCTGATCTTCTCGATCATCGGCCCGCCTCCACCGGCGCCGGCTTGGACGCCACCGGTCCCGTCTTCTGGACGCGTCCCGGCATCTCGCGCCCGAAGAACGCGGCGACCGACCGGGCCACGACGATCAGCTGGGCCAGGTCGATGTCGGTCCTCCGCCCCTCGTGCTGGAACGCGTGGACGAGGTCCTCCGTCGCGACGTTGCC
>CALFNC010000528.1 GCA_937902605.1 uncultured Acidobacteriota bacterium
CCCCCTCGGGGCGAGCCCATACAGCCGGGCGGGAACCACCCGCGTGTCGTTCACGACGAGGACGTCGCCCGGCCGCAGCAGCTCCGGGAGGTCGGCGAACGAACGGTGGCCGACGCTCCCGTCCGCCCGGCCGAGCGTCATCAGGCGGGAGGTCCCCCGCGGCGCGGGACGCTGGGCGATGGAGCCGGGGGGAAGGACGTAGTCGAAGTCGGAGACTCGCACCGATTGATTCTCTCGTGGGTGGGGCCAATTGACGGCCTCGGCCGCCGGGTTGTAATCTGGCCGTTTCAGGGGGAAAGATGGGAGAAGCACAGGGGACGTTCCGAAAGCTCCGTCTGATGGATGCGCCGGGAATGGACCGGGTCCTCTCCCGGATGTCCCGCGAGATCATCGAGTCGCTCCACGGAACCGACGGGTTCGCGCTGGTCGGGATCCGGACGCGCGGCGTCCCGCTCGCCCGGCGCCTCGGGGAGGATATCCTCGCATCCGAGAAAGTCCGGGTCCCCGTCGGGCTTCTCGACATCACGCTCTACCGCGACGACCTGACGACCATCTCCAGCTCGCCCGTCCTGAAGCGGACCGAGATCAACTTCCCGGTCGAGGGGAAGACGATCGTCCTCTGCGACGACGTCCTCTTCACGGGACGGACGGTCCGCGCCGCGATCGACGCGATCCTCGATTTCGGCCGGCCAAACCGGATCCTCCTCGCGGTCCTCGTCGACCGAGGACGGCGCGAGCTCCCGATCGAGGCTCAGTTCGTCGGGAAGAAGATCTCCACCTCCTCGAGCGAGATCGTCTCGGTGACCTTCCGGGAGACCGACGGCGAGGACGACGTATGGCTCCTCGACCGCGAGGAGACCGGGGCGAAGAAGCCCGTGGCCCGCAAGAAGGCGTCCCCGAAGGCGAAAGCGAAGGCGAAAGAGAAGGCAAGAGAGAAGGCAAAAGCCGGGAAGGCCCGGAAGGCCACCGAACCGCAGGGCCGGAAAGGGAGCCGGTCGAGGTGACGAAGCGGGCAGAGGGGGACGCCCGGTCTCCCGGCAAGCCGTCCCCGTTCTCGCGCAAGGACCTCCTGGACATCGAGTCGATCACCCGGGACGACATCGCGCTCGTCCTCGACACGGCCGAGTCGATGGCGGAGATCAACCGGCGGTCGATCAAGAAGGTCCCGACGCTGCGGGGGAAGCTGGTCGCCAACCTCTTCTTCGAGTCGTCCACGAGGACGCGCTTCTCGTTCGAGATCGCGGAGCGGCGGCTCTCGGCCGACTCGATCGCGTTCACCGCGGCCGGCTCCTCGGTCTCGAAGGGGGAGACGCTCCTCGACACGGCGAAAAACCTGATGGCGATGGCCCCGGACGCGATCGTCATCCGCCACAGCCGGTCCGGGGCTCCGCACGCCCTCGGACGCGCGCTGGACTGCGCGATCGTGAACGCGGGGGACGGGACGCACGAGCACCCGACGCAGGCCCTGCTCGACGCGTTCACGATCCGGCGGGCGAAGGGCCGGCTCGCGGGGCTCCACGTGGCGATCTGCGGCGACGTCCTCCACAGCCGCGTCGCCCGGTCCAACGTCTGGCTGCTGATCAAGATGGGGGCCCACGTCACCCTGTGCGGGCCGCGGACCCTCCTCCCGGCCGAGATCGAGCGGACGGGAGCCCGGGTCGTCCACCGGGTGGAGGACGCGGTCGACGGGGCCGACGTCGTGATGATCCTCCGGGTCCAGAAGGAGCGCGGAGGCGGCCTCGGCTACCCGTCCGACCGGGAGTACTTCGACCAGTTCGGCCTCACGCCCGAGCGGCGCCGGCTGGCCAAGAAGGACGCGATCGTCATGCACCCGGGCCCGATGAACCGCGGGGTCGAGATCGACTCGGCGGTGGCCGACGGGCCCGACTCGGTCATCCTGAGCCAGGTCGAGAACGGCGTCTCGGTCCGGATGGCGGTGCTTTATCTGCTGATCGGAGCGAGTGGCGATGAATGAAGTCCCCGTCCTGATCACGGGCGGACGGGTGATCGACCCGTCCCGCGGGATCGACCAGTTCCTGGACGTCCTCCTGCGCGACGGCGTCGTCGCGGCCGTCGACGAACGGATCGCTTCCCCCAAGGGAGCCGAGGTGGTGGACGCCTCCGGCCTCGTCGTCGCCCCGGGCTTCGTCGACCTCCACACCCACCTGCGCGAGCCGGGTTACGAGTACAAGGAGACGATCGCCACCGGGACCGCCGCGGCGGCGGCCGGCGGCTACACGACGGTCTGCGCCATGGCGAACACCGACCCGGTCATCGACGACGCCCCGTCGGCGGCGTTCGTCGTCCGGCGGGCCCGGGAGACGGGGCGCGTACGTGTCTATCCGATCGGCGCGCTCTCGAAGGGGCTGAAGGGGGTCGAGCTGGCCGAGATCGGGTTGATGAAGGCCGAGGGGATCGTCGCGGTCTCCGACGATGGCAAGCCGGTGGTGAACGGGAATCTGATGCGGCGCGCTCTGGAGTACGCCTCGATGTTCGACCTCCCGGTGGTCGTCCACGAGGAGGATCCGTCGCTGGTCGCGGGCGGTGTGATGAACGAGGGGTGGGCGGCCACCCGGCTCGGCCTTGCCGGCTGGCCTGCGGTGGCGGAGTCGTCGATGGTCGCGCGCGACGTCCAGCTGGCCGCGCTCACGGGGGCCCGCCTCCACATCGCCCACGTCTCGACGGCGGGGAGCCTAGCGGCGATCCGGCAGGCCCGCGCGGCGGGGGTCAAGGTGACCTGCGAGGTGACCCCGCACCACCTCACGCTCGTGGACGAGTACGTGGCCCGCTCGGGGTACGACACCCGCTTCAAGATGAACCCCCCGCTCCGCTCGGAAGAGGACCGGAGGGCGCTCGTGGAGGGGCTCCTCGACGGGACAGTCAACTGCATCGCGACCGACCACGCCCCCCACCATGCGGACGAAAAGGCTCTCGAGTTCGCCGACGCCCCGTTCGGCGTGACCGGCCTGGAGACGGCGCTTCCGGTCCTGGTCGACGCCTTCGTCGCGACCAAGGTGCTGTCCCTCGCCCGCCTGGTGGAGCTCCTGTCGACGGCCCCGGCGCGGGTCTTCGGGCTTGCGGCCGGCTCGCTCGCTCCCGGGGCCTCCGCAGACGTCGTCCTCTTCTCGCCGACGAGACCGACCCAGGTCGCCATCGAGTCCTTCCGCTCGCGTTCGTCGAACTCCCCGTGGATCGGCGCCACGCTTCGCGGACGGGTCGAGAGGACCTGGGCGCGGGGCCGCGAGGTCTACCG
>CALFNC010000529.1 GCA_937902605.1 uncultured Acidobacteriota bacterium
AGGAATCGGGGCCACCCGGTTTCAGGCCGGTGTGGCGCAGTTGGTAGCGCAGACGATTTGTAATCGTCAGGTCGTGGGTTCGATTCCCACCGCCGGCTCGATATAAGTCCTAGTAGAGCGAGTTTACCCTCTTTGATCGAGGCCCTGGTACTCTCTAGTCCCTACGTCTGTCCCTACAAGGTTCGAAATTCCCGTTGGGACAGGGCGACTGAAGTAGGGACGACGCGAGGAGGTTCCGGGGCATGGCGGGAAGCATCCGCAAGAGAGAGGACCGGGGGCTGGACGCCTGGGAGCTCCGCATCTTTCTCGGCCGAGACGCCAATAACCGGCCGAAACAGCGCAGCGTCCTGTTCCGGGGAGGGAAGCGGGCGGCCGAGAAGGAGCTGACTCGATTGGTCGCCCTTCAGGAGGAGGATCCTGTCCCCATCCCCGTTCCCGAGGAGGATCGCCGCTGGGGAGCTTCGACGACGATCAACGATGCCGTCGAAGGATGGCGCTCCAACGGTTGGCAGGATCTGAGCCCGAGCACCGTTCGAGGCTACGAGGGGGTGTGGCGGCGCTACGTCGAGAACTCGATCGGCACGCGGAGGATCGTTTCCCTCGGTCCATACGACATCGAACGGTACCTTCGCCAGCTCCAGGAGAACGGAGTCGGCCAGACCACCTTGCGCCTCGTCCGGGCGCTGCTCCATCGTGCGTGCCGGCTCGCTCGGAAGTGGAGCGGAAACACCCTCCCGAACCCGATCGCCGATACGGAGCTGCCGGCACGAACACTGAAAGACCGCCCACATCCCGTCCGGTCTCCCGAACTTTCAGAGGTGACAGCCATCATGGAGGAGGCACGGAAGGAAGATCCTCGCATCCCAACCTTCATCCGGCTGGTCGCAGCGACCGGCTGCCGGCGGGGCGAGGCGTGCGCTATTCGCTACAACGACATCGATCCCGACTCGCGCTCGCTTCTCATCGACGAGGGGATCATCAGTTCCGGCGGCACCGCCACCGTGAAGTCTCCGAAGACCCGGGCAAGCATCCGCCGACTCGCGCTCGACGACGACACGTTCGAGGAGCTGGCCGCGCTGCGCGCTGTCCAGGAGAAGCTGGCCGGCGCCTGCGGCGTGGGGATCAGACCTGAATCGTTCGTCTTCTCCTTCGAGCCCGGCGGCTCCGTTCCTCCGCATCCCGACTCCATGAGCCACGCCTTTTCACGTATCAGGAAGAAGGCGGGCGTGGCGGAAGACCTCCATCTCCACTCCCTACGGCATTTCCAGGCCACGATCCTGGACCCCGTGATCTCGGAGAAGCAGAAGCAGGCCCGCCTCGGCTGGTCCACCGTCCACATGGCCCGCCATTACACGGACGCCATCGCCGAGGAGGACCGCCGAGCGGCCGACCACGTCGGGATGGTGCTCAGGGGTGGCGCTGCGGAGGGCTCGATCGATGTCCCGCAGGTCGGGCAGCAGTCGCCTTCGGAAGCAGCCCCTCCGGCGTCGTAATCCAGCTCGCCACTGATGAGACGGTCCAGCGCAGCACGCGGGATGAGAATCTGTCGGTTCAACCGGATCACCGGCAGGGGGAAGCGGTTGTCCCCAATCGCTTTGTAGAGCGTTGAGCGGTCCGTGCCGAGCAGGACGGCCGCCTGGGTCACGGTGAGTAGCGGCCTTCCATGGATAGAGCCCGAACGGGCCTTCGCAGAGATCTTCGAGATCGGCTGCTGGTCGGACAAGACCATCTCACTACCTCTCTTAGCCTCGGCGATGACGCTCATAGTTCGGGTCCCCCACCGTCCGTGAGAGCGCCATCGGCAGAGGCTCGACCCGCAAGGTTCGGAACGAGACGCAGGGACTTGAACCGGTCCAAGCAGGACCGGTCATTTGCCCAGCCGAGAATGGTCGTCGTTGCACTGTCGGAAGATTCCACGAAGAAGATCACGGTGTCGGAGGCCTGCGCCATCCCCACCTCGCCAGCGCGCCGGAGGCCCTCGGTGGCCATCCGTTCGGCAAAGGCATATGTGACATGCACGCCCATCGAGTCGGACGCGTGCCGTAGGCGGCGGGCGATCGTCCGGATCTCCCATGGAGAGACCGCAGGTGTGTTCCGCACCCGTTCGGCCTGGTGAACGGGTGCACCGATGTCTTCGATGTCCCGTGTGGTCTTGATGGCCACGGTGGCTACCTCCCCGTCGGGCCACGCCGGTGGTAGCCCGTCATCTCATGCGGGGAGGGATCCAGCTAATCGGGCACTTGTTGTCGTTCAGACGCATGGTGTTCGACAGGGAGCGGAGACGGTCGTCCCCATCAGTCACGACGCACGATGGTCGCTGATGTCACGTCATCTCGCCAGGTGCTGGGCGTCGAATCACGTCCTCCACTTCGCCCAGTCAGCGCTACCGCGAGGATCCACC
>CALFNC010000530.1 GCA_937902605.1 uncultured Acidobacteriota bacterium
GGAAGAGCTGGAGAAGAAGTTCCGGCGCCTCCATCCGAAGCCGGGGGCCGAGCCGCTCCAGGCCGCGATCATCGCCATTGACCCGGCCACGGGGTCGATCCGGGCGCTCGTCGGCGGGCGTGACTACCAGTTGAGCCAGTTCAACCGTGTCGTCCAGGCCAGGCGCCAGCCGGGCTCGCTCTTCAAGCCGTTCGTCTACCTTACCGCGCTTTCCCGCCGCGACCTGCACCCGACCGTTACCGCGACCACGATCCTCCAGCACTCGCCGATCTCCCTCGTCTACGACATGGGGGAGGAGAACGCCTGGACCCCCAGGAACTACGACAACGAGTTCCGTGGGCCGGTGACGGTCCGTCAGGCGCTCGAGCAGTCGCTCAACATCCCGACCGTCCGCGTCGCGATGACCGCGCCGGAGAAAGGGAAGTCGCTCCTCCCAGACATCGTCCAGACGGCGCGCCGGGCGGGGATCACCTCCCCGATGAAGCCGTACCCGGCGCTCGCTCTCGGCGCGTTCGAGATCAGCCCGATGGAGATCGCCGCGGCGTACGCCCCCTTCGCCAACGGCGGCTTCCGGGTCCACCCGAGCGCGCTCCTGGGCCTCGTCGGGTCCGAGGGCCGGCGGCTGGACGTGAAGGACGAGCCGATCGTTCGGGCAGGCGACGCCGGCGCGGTGGCCATCCTCGACTCGATGCTGCGCGGGGTCGTCGACCGCGGGACCGGCGGCTCGGCGCGCCGGCTGGGCGCACAGGGGATCTTCGCCGGAAAGACCGGCACGACGAACGACGGCCGTGACGCCTGGTTCATCGGCTTCTCCCCGCGGCTCCTCGTGACGGTCTGGGTCGGCTTCGACGACAACCGGGGACTGAACCTCTCCGGGTCGATGGCCGGCGTCCCGCTTTTCGCCGAGTTCGTCCGAAGGCTTCCGTCCCACTACTTCGAGGTGCCGTTCCCGGATGGGCCGGGGGTCGTCACCGCGTCGATCGACCCGACGACCGGTTATCTCGTGACGGAGGACTGCCCCCAGTCGTTCAGCGAGGTCTTCCTTTCGGGGACGCAGCCTCGGGAGCGGTGCCCGATCCACCGGAGCGGCGGGGGGGCGGGAGGGCCCTTCTGAGGATCCCCGCGCCTCGATTCGACCTCGACCTGGTCGCGCGGAGCCACGGGGGGGACGACCTCGCCCCGTTCCACGCCCTCTGCCACGCGGCGAAAGGAGATGGCTTCTCCTGGATCGCACGGCGCGGCGGCGGCCGGATCCTCCGCGCCCCCAGCCTCTTCGAGGACGCGGTGAAGGTCCTCGCGACCACGAACTGCTCCTGGAACCTCACGCGGCTCATCGTCACCGACCTGATCGCCCTCGCCGGGGTCGGCGGCGCCTTCCCGACGCCTGCCGCGGTGGCGGCAATTCCCGAGGCGCGGCTGAGGAAGGAGGCTCGCCTCGGCTACCGGGCTCCCTTCCTGGCGGCGTTCGCGCAGCGGGTCGCCTCGGGGAAGGCCGACCTGTCCCGGTGGGAGGACTCAGGGCGAAGCTACGAAGAGGTTGAGCAGGAGATCCGCAGCGAGGCCGGCTTCGGCCCTTATGCAGCCGCGTCGATCGGACGGCTGCTGGGACGGCATGCGAAACTGGGCCTCGATTCGTGGTCGCGCAAGAAGGTCGCGGCGATCCGGTTCAAAGGGCGGAAGGTGAGCGATTCCCGCGTGGAAAGGATCTACAGTCCGTTCGGGAAGTGGGCAGGTCTGGCCTTCTGGCTCGACGTGACCCGGGAGTGGCACGAGCGGCGGTCCATGGGGGTCTGAGATGAAGCGGATCATCCTGGTAGGGGCAACCGACGGGATCGGCAGGGCCCTGGCCGAGCACTGGGCCTCGTGCGGCTACTGGGTGACGCTGACCGGGCGAACTCCTTCGAAGGTCGAGGCGCTCGTTGCGGACATCGAGGCCCGGTACCCCGACGCCACAGTGAACGGCGTCGTCTGCGACCTGCGCGACCGGACCCGCCTCGAGCTAGCCTTCGCCGAGACGATCGGGAAGACGGGGCACTGTGACCTCTTCGTCTACGTCGCCGGTGTCCTGAAGGAGACTGATGGCGTGACGTCGGTCCCTGGGGACGACGTCGAGATGCTCGACGTGAACGCCGTTTCCGCGGCCGTGATGCTCGGCCTGGCGGCGAACTACTTCCGGACGGCGCGGCGAGGGCAGATCGTCGGGATCTCGTCGATCGCGGGGGACCGCGGGCGGAAAGGGAACCCCGCGTACAACGCGTCGAAGGCCGCGATGACGACCTTCCTCGAGGGGCTTCGGAACCGCCTCCACCCGTTCGGCGTGAAGGTGACGACGGTGAAGCCGGGGTTCGTGGCGACGAAGATGCTCGCGGGCCGGACCGGCCTTCCCTGGACCGCCCCGGTCGACGTGGCGGCGCGGACGATCGCCCGGCGCGTCGAGCGGGGGGACGAGGTCTTTTACGTCTACCGGCGGTGGGGCCTTTTGGGGCTCGCCCTCCACCACGTCCCCCGCTTCCTCTTCAAGAGGGTGGGGCCGGCGTGAGCGGCCCGGCGCCCGAGCTCGTGCTCGGCTTCGGCCTTTACAATTTCTCCGTCTCCGAGGTCCACCGCCCGGCCTCCCGCGAGGAGCTGGCGGCTCTCCTCGCCCGGTTGGAGGCCGGCGGTCGCCCGGTCGTCTTCCGGGGGGCCGGTCAGTCGTACGGAGCGGTCAACACCAACCCGTCTGGCCCGGTGGTCGACTTCTCCCTCTTGAACCGGATCGTGTCGTTCGACGCGGGATCGGGCTTCGTCCGTGCCGAGGCGGGAGCGACCATCGGCGACCTGTGGCGCTTCTCGGTCGGGAAGGGGTGGTGGCCGCCCGTCGTCACCGGCACGATGAACGTGACGCTCGGCGGCTGCTTCGCCGCGAACACACACGGGAAGAACCACTGGCGCCGGGGCTCGTTCGCCGAGCACGTGGACGAGGTGACGGTCATTTCCCGCGGCGGAGCGATCCGGACGGTCGGGAGGAGCGACCCCGACTTCGACCGGCTCTCCGGTGGCTTCGGCGCGTCGGACGCGGTTGTCGAGGTCGTGCTTCGGCTGAAGCGGATCGAGACCGGCTTCGTCGATGTCGAGGGATTCTGCCTTCCAGACCTCGAGGCGACGCTCGCCTGTCTCGAGCAGGGGAAGGACGACTGGGAATACGAGGTGGCCTGGATCGACTGCTTCGCGTCCGGGACGGGCCTCGGCCGGTCGGCGGTCCACCGGGCGAACCACACGTCCGCACTCCCGGCGGGGGAGGACGACGGCCTCTCGGTCGCGGCCCAGGAGCGGGAATTGCCGGACAACGTGGCAGGGCTGATCCCGAAGTCGCTCGTCGTGAGGGCCCTGGGGCTTTTCACGTTCGACCTCGGGATTCGGGCCGTGAACGCCGGGAAGTTCCTGGCCGGGAGGGCGATCGGGCCGCACCGATACCGCCAGACGCTGGCGGCCTTCAACTTCCTGCTCGACGTCCTCCCAGAGTGGCGGAACGTCTACCGGCCCGGCGGGTTCATCCAGTACCAGCTCTTCGTCCCGAAGGAGCGAGCGCTCCAGGCGATGTCCGAGGCGATCCGGCTCCAGCACCGCCTCGGCGTCGTGTCGTACCTCGCCGTCGTCAAGCGCCACCGCCTCGATCCATCGCCGCACGGCTACACCCCCGAGCATTGGCGGCTATTCCGTCAATGGCTGGCG
>CALFNC010000531.1 GCA_937902605.1 uncultured Acidobacteriota bacterium
GACAAAGGCCTTCACCCGTGAAGCTCCAGAGGGACTGAGCCGGCGCCGTCGGAAGAGGGGTTGCCAACGCGAAGACGGCCGTGGCTCCGAGCGCCGCTCGAGGGCCAAAGCGGCGAACCGCGGCGTAGAAGAAGGCGACCGCCGCGATTGTGAGAATCGCCGACGCGTGCTTGTCCCACCGCGAGATCAAGCCGCGATCCACGACACCGCCCGAGCCGGCCAGGCCCAGAAGCCCGTACGGAAGCGCTATGAACGCCGTACCGGAGGGATAGGCGTTGAGGACACGCCCCCCCAAGCGGACGACAGAGTACGGAAGATCCGGTCCATCAAACGGGGAGACCTTCGAGAGGTCGACCGTTCCCGCCTGGAGCATTCGCGACGGCAGGGCGCGGGTCGCCAGATTGTCGCCGGACGTCAGGACGCGCCCATTCCCCGTGTAGATGGAGTAGAGCGGCAGTAGCCCCGAGAAGACGAGGACGGTCGGGGTCAAGAAGGCAGGCCCCCGTGTCCCCGCGTAGAAAAGGATGGGCAGCAGGACGGCGATGGAGACGAAGAACGGGAACAGGATTCCGCTCCGGGGCCAGTCCGGCGTCAGAGCCGGAATCAAGGGAACGCCAACGATACAGGCAGAGAGGCCCCCGAAAAGGACGACGAGAGGCCGACGACCCCGGCTGGCGGGAAACGCCGATTCGGTCACTGGGCTTTCAGCTCCTTCCGAAGAGACAGCCGGGCCAAGGTCTTTCGGCGAGAAGATCCCTGGCGCACTCCGAAGCACTCGCGCGACGCGAACGCTACGGAAGAGACCTGCCAACCTTCCCAAGGCTACTCCCAGCGACGACCCGTACGCCTGAGCGCAGAAACTGCGGGGGCGGGTCCAACAACGTCGCGGTCTATTCCGGCGGCCTGACAGACATAGAAGTCACGCTAACCGTGGTCGATACCCTCACCGGGCTAACGAATGCGACGTGAGGGGCTCTGGCAGCCAGAGATCGAAGGCGAGAAGGCCAATCGAGAGCCCCGGCAGGAAAACCCTCGCCACGGCCCTGGCGCCCGGCAGCCACCAATCGCTCGGCATCACTACATCGGTAGACTCTGCAGACCCTCCGCTCACCTTAGGCATCGACCTCTGTTTCCGCGCTCCCATCATTTCCCTCGAAACAGCGTCCCCAGGAATGCAAACAGGTCCAGCATCGTCTCGAGGCCGATCATCCCCAGGGCTCCAGTGAGGTCGTTGTGGCGACTGTAGGGCCAATGATGATGACGCTCCTGAACCGAACTCTGCGCTGGGGGCACCGTATCGGACGAGGTATGCGCCGGTGACTGCAGGTCCAGAGAGAACGCCGACGTGCAGGGCGTCAATCCCAAGGACAGTCGTAGCAATAAGAGAGCGCGGCATAGACGCAGACTTGGCGTCCACGGCGCGGTGCAACAACTCGACGGCTTCTGCCGGCGACAGGCTTTCTGTGGCCGAGCCGCTATCCACCCTCCGCCAGAAGATGGGGTCGTGCGGGACAGAAACGAGCTGGAGCACGTACCTCTTCTTCGCTACTACAAGAACTCCGTCTTCGCCGCGCGAGTCTTGGCCTGGACGCACATCAGCGGGAATGCCCTGGGACTGGAACCACGCCATTATCGTCTCTAGGGCGCGTGGCTCGCCGCGTCTTCCCGCATCAACTGGAGGTCGGACCGTGAGATGCCCGCGATCTTCCTCTTGGTGTATGACAGCCTCGGACGACGACCCAGAGGGCCACCGCACTTGAATGCGAGCTCCGGTGCCGTCGGAATCCGCACCCGCAGTCACTACGCCGACGGGTCCGCACCCCGCATTTCCCTGAACACCTCTTGGGCATGCCATCGCCGAGACGCTGCGCGATCCGCAGAGCGGGCAGGTGGCCGCCGAGCTGCAATCGAGTCGGGAGCCACAGTCGGAACAGAACATGGAGCTTTCGATGGTGGGGCTATTCCGGACCGGTTTCGGCCCCTCGGATCCCGACATCAGGACGACAAGCTGGGAAGCACTGCCCTGACTGCTTCGCGGACCCTTCTCGCGGCTTCGACCATCGACAGCGCCTCGTCCCTTCCCATGTCGAATTCGTTCTCCGGGTACCTCGAGACCGATCCATAACGAGTCAGCCCGCGACAGTCCTCCTTCTGGCTGATCAGGCCCGGCGAGAACTTCGCGCACTCCTTGAGGAGCGTGACGAGGTCGTGGATCTTCGGGATCGGGCGTCCGGCCGCCGCCAGGACCGCCTTCGGGTACTTCTCCGCCACCTGTTGCGCGTGGAACACGACGACGTCCCAGGGAATCGACTTCGAGGCAAGGTTGTTCTCAATGCAAAGAAGGTCGTTCTCTGCCTTGGCGATCCAAGCATCTGCCCCGGTGCTATGGCCTGACATAGAGAAGCCGCCCTTCCGCCTCGATCGTGGGGATGAGGCTTCCGCGATCCGTCAGATGCCGAGCCACCTCCTCCGGCGTATAGACCACGACGTCGAGCGGCCACGTCCGAAAGTCGAGGGCCCGGTCGACCTCGATCGCCCGGAGCGGTAGGGAGAGATCGGACTCCATCTCCACGAATACGTCATAGTCGCTGTCTTCCGTTCCTTCGCCCCGGGCCCGGCTGCCGAAGAGGACGATGCGGCGCGGGTGGAACTTCTCGACGATCGTCCGGGTGATCGTCTCGAGGATCGCGGCTTCGCTCTGCCGCTCTAGGTTCTGACCCATCATCTCCGGTTCCTGTCCCTATTCTCTCTCCAGCCTTCGTCCCGTCAGTATTATGGCGGTGCTATTATGCCGGTCATGGTGCCTCGCCCGACCTCCGTGATGAAGCGGACCACCGTGATGCTTCCCTCGGACCTCCGGCGCCGCGCCCACGCCGCCGCCCGGAAGCGGAAGGTGTCACTCGGGACGCTGGTCCGGGAGTCGCTGGATGCCGCTCTCCCGGCCTGGGAGACTGCCCGGGAAGACGACCCGCTCCTATCCGACGGCGAGGTTTACCAGGGACCCGCTCCGGACGACCTGGCGAGGGCGCACGACCATTACCTCTACGACGACGAAGCGTGATCTTCGTCGACACCGGCCCGTTCCTGGCTCGCTACGTTGCGAAAGACCAGTTTCACTCGAAGGCGATCCGCGGCTGGAAAGTGGCCGCGAAGGGCGGACAGCCCCTCTTCACGAGCAGCTTTGTTCTCGACGAGACGTTCACTCTTCTCGGGCGCCGGACGTCGTACGCCTTCGCCGCCAACCGGGCGGAGGCGATCCTGGCCTCGCGGGTCCTGACGATCCTACGTCCCGACTCCCGCGACGAAGCGGCCGCCCTCGCGCTCTTTCGGAAGCTGGCCGATCAGGAGGCCAGCTTCACCGACTGCATCTCGTTCGCCCTCATGCACCGGCACCGGATCTCCCGGGCCTTCACCTTCGACCGCCATTTCGAAGCCGCCGGCTTCACGATCTGGCGCTGAGTCGCCTTACTTCCCGAGAAACAGCGTCCCCAGGAACGCCAGGGCGTCCTTGATCGTCTCGAAGCCGTGCCCCTCCCGATCCGCCGCCGAGGCCGGCAGCGAGATCGCCTCGTCGAACTGCTTCCGGCTCTCGAGCGAGGCCACCTCCTCGCGGAGCCGTTCCCGCTCCCGCTCGCGGATCCGGTCCCAGCCGCCGCTTTCCAGGAAATCGACGATCGCGGTCAGCTCGCCGCGGTCGAACCAGACGGCATGATCGCGGCACCTGTCGACGATGATCCCCGACCCGGCGGCGTAGTTGACCCGGTTCATCAGCGCTCCGCACGCAGGACAGGACCGGTACCGGACTGGGGGGAGCGGGGCCCCCTTCTCGCGGATCACCGGCGGTTTCTCCAGGCGGACCTTCGCACGCGTATCCGCGTCGCGTGTCGCGGCATCGAAGGCCGCCGCGCCTACGCAAAGGCCGCCGCAGCGGGGGCACTCCGCGTAGCCGACCGCACCGAACGTCCGCGCGACGAGGTCGAGGTGGCAGTCCGGACAGCGGCCCGCGGGCGGTGCGGCGATCTCTTCCCGCGGCAGGAGCGCCCCGCACCGCGAGCAGCGCTCGGCCCCGGCCGGGTTCAGGACGAAGCACCGGAGGCATCGTCGCGTCGCGAGGTGGCACTCACAATGCGGACAGGTCGCGGCATCGGGCGGGGTCGACGCCCCACACGACGGACACCGGAAGGCGGTCGCTTCCGGAGCGTCGAAGGACGACGGTCCGCTACCGTTCCCGGCGCTTTTCACGAAAGAACTCCTTCAGGATTGCGCCACACTCCTCGGCGAGAAGCCCCGACTCGACCGCGACACGGTGATTCAGCCGGCCGTCGCGGCAGATGTCCCCCAGCGACCCGACGAAGCCTGCCTTTGGGTCGCGGGTACCGAAGACGAGCCGGGGGACGCGGGCGAGAACGATCGCCCCCGCGCACATCGCGCACGGCTCCAGCGTGACGTAGAGGGTGCAGCCGTCAAGGCGCCATGAGGACAGTTTCCTCGCCGCCCTCCGGATCGCGATCAGCTCCGCGTGGCCGACCGGGTCGCCGTCCACCTCCCGCCGGTTGTGGGCCCTCGCGACGATCTCGCCGTGCCGGACGACGACCGCTCCGACCGGGACGTCTCTGTGCCGCGGAGCCCGCCGGGCGGCCCGGAGCGCCTCGCGCATGTATCGGAGGTCATCGGCGACGTGGTACACGGGGCGAGATTATCCGACCGCCCTTCAGCGCGCGGCCGAGGCGCGTAGCGGAGCGAGCGCCTCGCCTCGCCGCAGCTTCCAGGCCCCCACCTTCACCTCGCCCAGGTCTTCCGCCGTCCCATCGGGCCAGCGGACCGACACGGTGGCCGAGGTTTTTGCGCCAAGCCCGAAGTGGAGCGGTGTCCACGAGCCGCTCGCGTACGAGGGGACGACATAGAACTCCTTCATCCGCCCGTCCACAGTCACGCGGGTCCCGAGGATCGTCTTCCGGTCCTTCCCAGCCACCGGGAGGATCTCCAGGGACCGCCCGCCCTTCGTCCGGTTCCGTAGGACGATCGCCGGCCTGTCGATCGGGTTGAAGACCAGATCCAGCTTCCCGTCGCCGTCCAGGTCGCCGGCCGACAGCCCCCGCCCGACGATGACGAGCCGCCCCAGGTCCCCCGACTCGGCTGAGACGTCGCGGAACCGGAGGGTACCCGGGACGCTTTCGTTGCGAAGGAGGAACTGGCGCTGGGCATAGCTCTTCTCCCCCACCCCGAAGTTCTTCGCGATCGGGTTGAACCACTGCGAGACGACGGTCCAGAGGCGCGAAAGGATCTGTCCACTCGAGACCGCGAGGTCGTCCCGCCCGTCGTCGTCGTAGTCGATGGCGACGACTCCCCACTTCGACAGCGGGATCACCGGGTCGGCGTCGCCGCCAAATGCCTGCCGTTCGCTCTGCTCGAAAACCGTCCCCTCGACGTTCCGGTAGAGGGTGTCCGGCTCGCCCGAAAAGTTCGTCACGTAAAGGTCTGGGCGGTTGTCGCCATCCAGGTCCTGTACCACCAGGCCCATCCCGCTGCGGGTCCGGCGCCCGAATGCCGTCGGCCCTTCCTGCGGGTAACCCGTCCCGGTCTCGTCGGAAACGTCTCGGAACTTTCCGCCCCCCTCGTTGTGGAAGAGCGTGTTCCGCCACTGGTCGTTCGACACGTAGAGGTCGGTCTTCCCATCCCCGTCGTAGTCGAGCGCCGCCGCTCCGATCGTCTTCGACCCTGGGTCCTTCAATCCGCTTTCCTCGGTCCGGTCCTCGAATCGGAGGTTGCCGAGGCCGCGGAAGAAGAAGTTGTCCTGCCCGACGTACTGGTCGGGTGTCATGAAGGCCTTCGCGGGGGTCTTCGACTCGCGATCGGGGTCCGACTCGAGGTAGTTCCCGACGTAAACGTCCGCGATGCCGTCGCCGTCCGCGTCCAGCGCGGCGAGGCCCACGGTGAAACGCCCCCCCTCCAGGCCGGAGTTCTCGACATGCGTGAAGGTTCCGTCGCCGTTGTTCTTCCAGAGCGTGTTGGGTTCCCCGGCGTTCCCGATCACGAGGTCGGGAAATCCGTCGCCGTCGAGGTCGGCCCACATCGCAGTGATCCCCCAACCGCATGCCCGAAGGCCCGAGCGCTCCGTGACGTCCTCGAACGTCCCGTTCCCGCGGTTCCGGAAGAGCCGGGTGCAGTCAGAAAGCGGCTGCGTGTGGCCGTTCTTCCGGTAGCTCTTGGCACTCCGGACCTGCTGGACGAGGACCAGATCGAGCCACCCGTCCCCGTCGAAGTCGGCCAGCGCGGCCCCAGCACCCATCGTCGGAATCAGCTTCCCGTCCATGAAGTCGCCCCGGAACCGGAACGTGACGCCCGACTCTTTCGTAACGTCCTGGAAGAGGTCCCCCGTGACGTTCTTCCGGGCCGAGTCCTCTCCCTTGAAGAGGATCTGCCACGCGGCGGCCCCTACGAGCAGCAGCGCGAGCAGGACGACAGCGACGACCTTCATCTCCGGACCCCCCGTTTCACAACGAGCTCCCCTTCCCGGAGGAGGTAGAGCCGGTCGGCCGACACGTTCTCGAACACCTGCGCGACCGCCGTTCCGCCCGGCGGGATCACCTCCACACGTTCCGCCATCGAATTCGGTCCGAGGCCGAAGTGGAGCGGAACCCACGACCCCGATGCATACGACGGCCGGAGAATGAACTCCTGGACTTGCCGCCGGCCTCCCGAGGTCACGATCACTTTCGTCCCCAGGATCGTTCGACGATCCGAGCCGGCCACCGGAAGAATCTCGAGGAAGTGGCCAGCCCCTTTGGTGCGATTCCGGAAGAGGCGATGCCCACCCGAGATCGCCGCGACCGCCACGTCGACGAGACCATCGCCGTCGACGTCTCCGGCGGCGACTCCCCGTGCGGTCAGGCGCGTCTTTCCGTAGTCGCCGGCCCCTTCGGTCACGTCATCGAAGCGCCCGTCCCCACGGTTCCGCCAGACCTTCAGGGGCTGGCGGTAGCTCTGGCTGCCCAGGTCGTATAGTCCCCGCCCGCCGCCCCGGGCGAGCCGGCCAATAAGGAGAAAGATCCGCGGCACGAGATGCCCGGACACGGCGACGAGGTCGGGCGATCCGTCGTTGTCCAGATCGACGAACTCGGGCCCGAACTGGACCCAGGGGAACTTGCCGGGCGTGATTCCGGAGGTGTCGGTCCAGTCGTCGAAGAGCGCCCCCTCTACGTTCCGATAGACGGTGCTCGGCTCGCCGCCGAAGTTTGTGACGAGGAGGTCCGGAAAGCCATCGCCGTCGATGTCACCGACGGCAATCCCCATTCCCGCCCGAGGGACCTTCTGGTCGCGCGATCCGGCGCCGGTCTCGACGGTCACGTCCTCGAACGTTCCGTCGCCGCGTCCCCGGTAGAGGACGTTCGACGTGCGGTCGTTCGTCACGTAGAGGTCCGCTTTCCCATCCCCGTTGAAGTCGAAGAAGACGCCGCCCAGCCCTTTCCCGTCGTGATTCAGGACCCCGGCCGCGGCGGCCCGCTCGACGAACGTCCCGTCCTCCTGCTGGACGAAGAGGAGCGCGTCCTGCCCCTGGTAGTCGTCCGGCATTCTCAGCTGAAACGTGTGGTAGGACATTTCCCGGTCGACATCGGTGTCGAGGTAGTTGACGACGTAGAGGTCGACGCGGCCGTCGCCATTCACGTCCCCGGCGGCGAGACCGACCGCGTACCCAGGAGCCACCAGCTTCCGCGCCTCGGTCACGTCGCGGAACGTCCCGTCGCCGCAATTCTTCCAGATCGCCGTCCTGCCGAGGCCGGTCACGACGAGGTCGAGCAGGCCTTCGGAGTCGAGATCGACCCAGAAGGCGCCATTCGCCCAGCCGCAGGAATGGATCCCGGACCGGACGGTCGCGTCCTCGAAGGTGCCGTCGCCGCGGTTATGAAAGAGCGCCCCGCAGGGACCCGATTCCGGTCTCTTCCAATTCGCCACCGATCCCGTGACGAACAGGTCGAGGTACCCATCGCCGTCGTAATCGCCCATCGCCACCCCCCCGCCCATCGTGGCGACGAGGCGGCCGTGCTGCAGGTCGGTCTTGAACTTGAAGCGAAACCCCGCCTCCTTCGTCACGTCGTCCAGACGGATCTGGGGGACGCCGGCCCGGAGCGACCCGACCCCCGAAAGAGCGGCGATCATGGCGAGCCCCGCCGCCGCGGTCCCGACGACACGGGAGGGCGTCAATTTGAGCGGCTCTCTCGCAGCGCGCCGCGAAATGCCTCCGGCCCGGTCGGCCGAGTGAGCCACTCCCGGAGGAAGGCCGGGTCAGGGTGGGACTCGGAGTCTGGATATGGATACCGGCTCATCCCGTGGAAGGGCCATGGCTCGACCGACTGGCCCGTCACCGTGTTCCGGTCGAAGTCCTTGTCCCACCCGTCGGAAATCAGGATCCAGTCCCGCCGCCAGCCCGGCTTCAGCGGGGGCAGCGTCGAGGCGTCGTACTCGAGGCGGATGGCGTCCCCCCCCTGGAAGGCCACCCACCGGTCGTCCGTAGTCTGGAGAAGCTCAGTCACATCGCCGAGGCGGGTCAGCCTCCCCGGCACGTCCTCCCAGAGCGGCGTCTGCGTCACGTCGGAGTGATCGAAGAGGTGCGGGCCGTCTTGCGTCTCGCGGTAACGGCGGGAGAACCCGCGGACGGAGAGTGTCGCTTTCGCCGGAGAGAGCGCCGTCGTGACGATGGCGACCGGCGGGTCGTCGACGGTGACGTACGCCTCGTCCCAGTAGATCGCGAGGTTCGTCCGGATGCGGACGCGAGGATCGGCGGGGTCGACGAGGCCGGTCAGGTCGACCGGGATCGTCTTCGTCTTTCCCGCCGGGAAACCGAACGACGGAAGAGCGGTCTTCCACCCCCCCGCGCCGTCCGGGACCTCGAGGACAGGCGGGAAGGGGCGGAGATCGCTTCGCTGCGAGATCGAGACGTTGATCGACGTATCGGTGTAGAAGATCCAGCCGGTCATGAAGAGGACGACGCGGGCCTTCTCGGGAATCGGACCGAGGTCAAGGACGAGCGCGTGCTCCTCCCGGATCCCCTGGTAATACGTCTCCGGCCCGAGGTCGACGTAGACGCCATCTTTCCGCCCCAGGCTCGCAGTCACATCTTCCTTCCGGCCGCCGCTCTCCGACCAGGCGCCGCGAAGGTCACGCCGATTCGCCACGGTGTGGAGCATCTTCGGGAGGACGAACGGGACCATTCGCTCGTTCGGCACGATCCCCGTTCCCTCCGGGTGGTCGACCGCCATCAGCGTCGCCTCGTCGAGGAAGGCGACCTCCCAGAGCTCTTCGGTGTAGTCGAGGAGGAGCTTGTGGTCGCGCGTCTCCCTCAGGAGAGACCCGTCCACGAACAGCCATTCCCGGGGCACGGCCCCAGCCGTATGGACGCCGTCGTAAAGGAGTCCGAGCGGGGCGTTGCCGAGCGCGTCGCTGACGAAGCTCCAGGTCCCCATCTCGCCGTCGTAGGCGTAAACGAACGGGCATGACCCCTTCAGCTGCTGGATCTCCCGGACCGTCGACCGCGCCCTCTGGTCGAAGGAGTTCTGCGGGACGCCGTTCGTAAAGAGGACGCGAACGACGTCGGCCTTCGTCCGCGTCCCGAGGCCAATGTGCGTCGGGAGAACGCCGACGGTCTTCGCGACGTAGAGGTCTCCCGCCTTGACCTCGACCTGCGATCCGACCCCCGCCCGGTTCACCTTCCCCGAGCCCGTCGGGAGCCCTTCGAGGACCACATCGAGCCAGCCGTTCGCGTTCCCGCCGTCGTTCTGGAGGACCACGGTCTTCGCGCCCGCATGGAGCACGAGGTCGAGGTCCCCGTCGTGGTCGACGTCGAGGGCGATCATCCGGGAGGCGGGCGGAATGCCTGCCGGGAGAATCGCCCAGGCGCGGAAGGCCGACGGTCCTGTCCGGCGGAACGCCGCCATCCCCTTCTCACCCGAGACGACCAGGTCTGGAAAGCCGTCGTTGTCGAGGTCGGCGAGGACGACCGACCGCGGCGAGAGCTCGGCAACCCGGGCGAGATCGGCGCTCTCCTCGCGGACGAACGTCCCGTCCCCCTTGTTGATCAGGACCACGATGCCTTCCTTCGTCAGGACCACGAGGTCCATCGCCCCGTCCGCGTTCAGGTCGTCGGCAGCGAGGACCAGCGCGCCCTTCACTCCGAGGGCGATGGTCCGGAACCTCCCCTGACGAAGATTCGACCGGAGGACGACGTTGCCTTTGGCATCGATCGCGGCGAGGTCGAGGTCGCCATCCCTGTCGAAGTCGCCCACGACCACGTCCCGGGAGGCGAACTCGGGGTCTCCGGTACCCGCCGTCACGTCGGCCCAGGTCCCGTCCAGGTTGTTTCGGAGGAGGCGGTCCGCCCGCCCTCCGCCGTAGAGGTAGACGTCGAGGTCCCCGTCCAGGTCGAAGTCGAAGAAGGCCGCGCCGGTGAACGGCGCCGGGATCGTATAGACCTCCGGTTTGCCGGTGTTCTTCAAGTCGACGCGCCGGACCGCGATCGCGGGGTCCTCGGCGGTCGCAGCTACAACCCTGAAGGAGAGTGGGATAGCGGCGCCCCCTTGCGGCCTCAGAGCCGACTCGAGGGCAGGAGCGAAGGCGGCCATCGGCATCCCGACGACGTTCGTCTGGAGCTCGGCGAGCGACTGCTGATAACGCGGCGTCACGCGGAGGAGGTTTTCCAGGATCCGCGCCTTCAGCGCCCCCTGCCTCAGGTCTCCCTTCTCGACGAACGCCGACGCCTCGGCCAGAAATTGCTTCGTTTTCGGGTCGGCGTCCTCCAGAAGAGCGCGCACCTCGGCCAGGTCCTTCCGAGCTGTCGCGGCGTCAGCTGCCTCCAGTCCCGCGAGGAGCAGCTTCAATCGGGCGGGGAGGTTCGCCGGCGAAGCGGCGGAGATCTCCGCGAGGGCCTTCCGGCGGGCTTCCTTCTGCGGCGGCGTCTGCGCCGGAAGAGTCTCGATCGACCGTACAAGGCGCCAACGGGATTCGAGGTCCCTAGGGTCGAGGGCCGCGGCGCGAGAGAGCGCGGCGCGCGCCTCTTCGGGATGGTTCTTAGCCTCCTCGATCGTCGCGCGCAGCGCCTCCAGATCCGGGCGAGGCCCGCCGGCCTTTCGCGCCCGATCGAGCAGCTTCTCGGCGGCGACGAGGTCGTTGTCCCGGAGCGCGGCGATCGCTCCGTTTGCCCACGGGAGGGGGTCGTCGGGGACCAGCTCGGCGAGACGGTCGAAGGTCTTTCGGGCTTCCTTCGTCTTCCCTTCCTCGAGCTGCGCCAGCCCGAGGTTCCGGGCGGAAAGGATGCGAGCGGCGCGGTCCGGAGGGAGGGGCGCGGCGATAGCCAGGGCCGACAGGGCGGCAATGGCCGGCAGGAGCAGGAGCAAGGCGAGCCGATTGGACGGCTCCAAGCGCGTCAGGTGGCGTTTCGCTGTTCGGATCACGGCCTGCTCCCCCTCGTCCGGGCTCGGTGTTCCGGAACCCCGGGCCGGCCTGGATTATGGATCGGCGACCGCTAGGACCTCGGCCTCCCGGTCGGGCCCGAATATGCGTATCCTGCTCCCAAAGGAGGCGCCATGAAGGTCTTCGTCACTGGGGCCACCGGATACATCGGACGGGCCGTCCTGACGGCCCTTCACCGCGCCGGGCATTCCGCCGTCGGGCTCGCGCGCGAGAAGGAGCGGGCCGCCGCGGCAACCGGACCGTGCCGCGAGTGGGTCATCGGGAATCTCCGCGACGCCCGGACGTATGCGTTCGAGGCGTCGGCGTGCGATGCCATCCTCCACCTCGGCGCCGACATGAGCAGCTTCGCCACGGTGGACAAGATCTCCCTCGAGACGCTCCTTTCGGCCGCGGCAAAAGGCGACGGGAAGAAGGTCTTCGTCTACACCTCGGGAGTCTGGGTGCTCGGGGCCACCGGCGAGACGCCGGTCGACGAGGATTCGGCGCTGAACCCCGTCCCACTGATCGCCGCCCGCGTGCGGCACGAGCAACTGGCGCTCGGCGCCTCGAGTGACCAGCTGACGGCTGCGGTCGTAAGGCCAGGGATCGTCTACGGCGGGCGAGGGGGGATCGTCTCGGGCTTCTTCGCCGATGCCGTCTCGAGCGGCCGCCCGACCGTGGTGGGCGACGGGAACAACCGATGGGCAGGGGTCTACCTCGGCGACCTGTGTGACCTCTACGTCCGCCTCCTCGAGTCGGCCTTCTCCCCCGCGGTTCGGAGGCTCGCCCCCAAGGAGCGGGTCTTCCACGCCGTCACCCCACCTTCCGAGACCGTCTCCTCGATCGCCCGTGCCGCGAGTCGTGCGGCCGGCCGGGAGGACACCGTCCACTTCTGGCCCATCGACGAGGCCCGAGAGAAGCTGGGTGGCTACGCCGATGCTCTCGCCCTCGATCAGGTCGTCGGGTCGAAACGCTCGGAGGCGGTCCTCGGGTGGCGGCCCCGCGTCCGGGGATTCGTTCCGAACGCTCCGGAGCTGTTCGAGGAGTGGCGGGCCGGAGTCTAGCGGCCGAAGCTGGGCCCTTGACAGAAGGCCCGCTTCGTGAATAAATATCCCTTGGCGTGAATATTAATGCATCCGGCAACGCCCTCCGGCGGCGCGACGAGATCCTGAGGCTGGTCAGGGAAGTGTCGGTCCGGTCTCAAGAGAAGCTGGCCGCGCTCCTCCAGTCGCGCGGGTATTCGGTCGCCCAGCCGACACTCTCCCGCGACCTGAAGGACCTCGGCCTCGCAAAATCGCCTTCGGGCTACGTCGTCCCGGAGACGGCGCCCGTGGGGGCGCCCGGGCGAGCGTTCGAGCGCCTCTCTCGCGTCCTCCGGGAGTTCACCGTCTCCATCGCCCGGGCGGCCGCGCTCGTGGTCGTGAAGACCTCAGCGGCCGGGGCCGACCCGGTCGCTCGCGCGCTGGACGAGTGGAACGACCCGCACGTCTCCGGGACGATCGCCGGCGAGGACACCGTCTTCGTGGCGACTCCCGGCAGGGCGGAGGCCGCCGCTCTCGCCCGGCGTCTGACCGACCTCCTCTCACCGTCGCGAACTTCGCGGCAACCGCGGCAGTCGCGGGAACGACGCGCCTGAAACGTGCCGCGGGCGACCGCTCGCGCCGAAAGGACCACTCTGGATGAAGAAACGTGTCTCCATTGCAGGGGCGACCGGGTATAGCGGGGGAGAGCTGACCGCACTGCTGTTTAAGCACCCGCACGCCGAGATCGTGGGGGCCTTCTCGTCGGGTAGGGGAAAGGAGACCCCGTTCGAGCGGCTCCACCCCTCGCTCGGGAAGACGTCGGGCCCGGCGGCAAAGCCCCTCTCCGTCGAAGCGGTCCTCAGCGGAAAGCCCGACGCGGTTTTCCTCGCGACCCCGAACGAGGTCTCGGCCGAGATCGCCCCCGTCCTCCTGGAGGCCGGCGTCACCGTCATCGACCTCGCCGGTTCGTTCCGGCTCCGCGACGCGGCCGCCTATCCCGGCTGGTACGGCTTCTCGCATCCGGCCCCCGCACTGCTCGAGCAGGCGGTCTACGGGCTGACGGAGTGGTGCGGCGACGAGCTTCGGGGGGCGAGGCTGGTCGCTAACCCCGGCT